>JBQTGW010000269.1:0-9152 GCA_052390495.1 Pseudonocardiales bacterium | reverse complement strand
GGCACCGTGAACGGCCAAGCTCGGTAGCTCTCGGGCTGCAGGGCATCAGGGATATAGGCGCGGCGAACGAATACCAGGCTCCTAGTCGTCTTCGTCATCTTCATCATCAGGGCCACAGGTGCCGTAGTTCGGCACACAGCCGCCCTTCGGGCCGCACAGACCTGTGCCGGTCGGCCAGCACGACGGATTACAGGCCGGCCCACAGTTCGGGCCACACTGCGGATCACACATCTTCGGCACACACGGCATCTCCGGCACCGGGAAGTGGTCAGCCAGCGTCGCGGTCGCGGTGGCCATATCCGGACCGGTAAGGATCTCAGCCAGTGTCCTGCGCCGAACATTGCCTACTGGCATCCACCGCGCGAACACACACGACCACACTTCACCGGTTGGCGACACTGCGATCTTCCCCCGGGCACAGTGTCCGCAGAGCTGATCGATACCCGGCTGACGTTGCCGGACACCACGGCCGACCTGCCGAAGGTGATCAGTACCGATCTCGGTCACACCGAGAGCTTCCAAATGAATGCGCCGACACGTGGTTCCTGCGGCTTCAGCCACCGGGCGAGCGCGAGGATCGTCACTTCTTGGTCGGCGCCTCGTTGTTGGACCCTCAGTTGCAGGTGGTGCTGATGGGCCTACCGCGAGTGTCGGGGTAATGAGGCATACTCGCGCGATGCCGATTCCGCTGATCGATCCCGGGACGCCGCCCGAGCGCGGACCCGCCGCAGACACCCCGTCCGAGCTCGGCTTCGTACGGCAGCCCCAGGTGCGCTGGCTCTCGCCCGGGGTACTGCTGCGCACCGGATGGCAGGCCCTGCTGTCGAAGACTGTGGGCCAGTTCGCCGACCGGCGTGAGACACAGGCGATCGACGCCGCCGGCCACCTCGACCTGTCCGGCGCAGACGAACTCTGGCTGGACTACGTCTCCGACTCCGCGGACGGCTTCGACGCGGCGACGACGGTGGCCAGCGTCGTCGCCCGCGACGCGCTCACCTTGGAACACAACGGGCAACACCTGGAGCTGCCCGGGGGTGACCTGCTCGTACTGGGCGGGGACCAGGCATACCCGGCGGCGTCGGTGCGGACCTACGAAGACCGGTTCATCGGGCCGTACCGCTCGATGCTGCCGTGGACAGCCCGTCCCCGGCGGCTGGTGGCGGTACCCGGCAACCACGACTGGTACGACGGGCTCACCGGCTTCCTGCAGGTGTTCTGCCAGCAGCGCTGGATCGGCGGGTGGCGCACGGCCCAGCAGCGCAGCTACTTCGCGGTGCAGCTACCCCAGGGCTGGTGGCTGTGGGGCCTCGATATCGCCCAGGAGACCTACCTCGACCAGGCCCAACTGGAGTACTTCAGCGCGATCGCGCAGTGCCTGAACGACGAAGACGCGATCATCCTCTGCTGGGCGCGGCCGAGCTGGACCAACGCAGGCCCGGTCGAGCCGGAGGCATACGCGGTGATGGAGTACTTCGAGCGAACGGTGATCAGGGACCGGCAAAGCGTGCGCGTGTCCCTGTCCGGCGACAGCCACCACTACGCCCGTTACGAAGGCCCCAACAGGCAGCAGAAGATCACCGCAGGCGGCGGCGGGGCGTACCTCTCTGGCACCCATCATCTCCCCGAAGAGCTGCGGCTGCCGCCCAAGGAGTCACGCGATACACACAAGGGTCCGGAGGTGACCTACCACCGTCGCACCCTGTACCCGGATGCGCCCACGTCGCGACGGCTGGGGCGGGACGTGTTCGGCGCGATCCACCGCAACGGGCTGTTCTGGCTGGTTCCGGCGCTGCTCTACGCGGGGCTGGCGTTGCTCGGCAGCCGGGCGGTGCGGGGTCTCGTCCCCGCCGGACCACTGGGCGTGCAAGTGCCCGAACTCGCGGCCCTCGGCGCCCTCATCGGCGCCCTCGGTTACGGCCTCGTCGCGTTCACCCACTCCCGCGGCGCGCGGGCGGTGGGGCTCGGAGCGGCGCACACCGCGCTGCACCTGGCCGTGACCCTGGCCGTCCTGCTCGGCATAGCCGACCTGGGCCTCTCGCCGGGATGGAGCACAACGGTACTGGCGGTGGCGGCGTTCGCCGCAGGCGCATTACTCGGCCCGCTGATATTCGCCGTCTACCTGCTGATCGCCGACCGGGTGGGCCCGCGCGGCACCAACACCGATGAGCTGTTCGCCGCGCAGGCCCGCGAGGACCACAAGTGCTTCCTGCGCCTGCACATCGGGCTCGATGGAGCGCTCACCGTCTACCCCATCAAGATCGACCGCCCGGCACGGTGGCGCTTCGCGGGCGCCCCCGGCCCGACCGACCGGTGGTTCGAGCCCGACACCGAACCCGCCCCCACCCTCATCGAGCCCCCCATCGTGGTACCGAAGCGCTGACTGAGCCGCTACGCCGACCCACACACCGCACCCGATAACCAACGCCCATCTCGCTGCTGTGGGGCGGTATCCGACCACCGACACCAGCGTGACAAGGCGCCATCTCGTCGTGACGAGCCTGGCCGACGAACGTGATCGCTCAGCGCATTCAGGGTCAAACGCGCCCGCTCACAGGCCGACGATGCGGCGCAGCCAGTCGGTGACAGCAGTTACCGATGCGGGCTCGGCTTCCCCCAGGCGTCGCCGGAGTCTGCGCTGGACGATCGATCGCACGTATTCCGGCATCGCGAACGACGGCCGGTCAAGACCACCCCCAGAGACCGGAACGTGATGGCTGAAGCCGCGCTGAACTGTGGTGATCGGTACGACGACGACCAGACCGACCGGCCAGCTGTTGAACGCACTGGTCGAGAGCACCAGAACCGGCCGGGTACCGCCCTGCTCCCCGGGCGCGACCGGGTCGAGAGCAGCCAGCCATACGTCGCCGCGGTCAGGCGTCGAGTCGCTCAACCGTGCCCTGCTCCCAGGACCCGCCCTCGTCGAGGTAGTGGGACCACTGCTGCGGATCCGAATCGCGCAGCCGAGCCATCTCGGCGGCGGCTTGCGCCATCAGCGCATCGTCGGCCGCTTGTCTGGACAGCTCGTCCAGCAGAGCGCGGACGGTCAGTCCACGGGCCTTCGCCGCAGTGGCCAGGCGGTCTCGTACCTGCACGGGTACCTTTAAGGACGTCAATTCAGACATACCTTCCAGGTTACCCGTGCGGCGTCGTAGCTAGGCACTCGGGCGGTTAAGACGCTGGACGTCGAGCTGCAGGCGTACGGTCTCGCACCGAGACGCGACTGGGTCACCTAGCCACGCGTTGGTCTGGGTGGTCGAGCCAGACCCATTGCTCGGTGTCGGTCACCGTCACGCCGAACCGGGTGTAGCTCGGCCGATCGTGCTGGACCCACCACGCGTGGGCCTGCTCGACCACCTGGCCAGTTACCAACCCGGAACCCGAGCCGTCCGCGCCACGTTGAAACATCTGAGGTGCCCGGATCGCCACAGCCGCACAAGACTGGAGCCATGGAGCCGCCTGACAGTACCGGCGCCGTCCTCGCAGGACGGTCCGCCGCTCGATGTTGCCTGGCTGAATGAGCACCATCGTCGACATCGGGCTGGGTGTGCTCGTTGTGCTGGCCATTACCGGCCTGACCGGCTATTTTGTGGCCCAGGAGTTTGGCTACATGGCTGTGGACCGCTCCCGGCTCAAGGCGCGGGCAGGAGCAGGCGACGCCGGGGCGGCACGCGCCCTGGGTATCACCCGCCGTACCTCGTTCATGCTGTCGGGCGCCCAGCTCGGGATCACCGTCACCGGGTTGCTGGTCGGCTACGTCGCCGAGCCGATGATCGGTGACGGTATCGGCGAGCTGCTCGGTGGCGTCGGGGTGCCCACCGGGGTCGGGATCGTGATCGGCGCGGTCCTTGCGCTGCTGTTCGCCACCGTCGTGCAGATGGTGTTCGGTGAGTTGTTCCCCAAGAACCTCGCAATTGCCCGTCCCGAGCCGGTCGCTCGCGCGCTGAGCCTGTCCACCGCGATCTATTTGCAGCTGTTCGGCTGGTTGATCCGCCTGTTCGACGCCGCCTCCAACCTGCTGCTCAAGGCGTTGCGCATCGAACCGGTACACGACGTCGAACACGCCGCCACTCCCCGGGACCTCGAATCGATCATCGACGAGTCCCGTGACAGTGGCGATCTCGACCGGGAGCTGTCCACGCTCCTCGACCGGACCCTGGATTTCACCGATCGGACCGCCCGCACGGCGATGATCCCTCGGGTCGATGTCGCATCGGTGCCCGCCGACACCACCGTGGACAAGCTGCTCGAGCTGATGGCCGTAGGGCACTCCCGTTACCCGGTGCTCGGGGCGGGAGTGGACGACGTGGTCGGGGTGGTCTGCCTGCGCGATGTGCTGGCGCTGGACAGGTCCGGACGGAGCCCGGATACCGTGCGGGTCGCCGAGCTCGCCCGCGAGCCGGTGCTCGTGCCTACGTCGCTGCCGCTGCCCACGGTGCTCACCCAGCTGCGGGAGGCCGACGAGGAGCTGGCCTGCGTGGTTGATGAGTATGGCGGCCTGGCCGGGATCATCACGATGGAAGACATCGCCGAGGAACTCGTCGGGGAAATCACCGATGAGCATGATCCGACCGGGCTGCAGGAACCGAGTTCCGAGGACGGCGAGTGGGTCGTCCCCGGCGTGCTGCACATCGACGAGGTGGAGCGCCTGATCAACCACGACCTACCCGCCGGCGACTCCCAGACGATCGGTGGCCTGATCGTTGAGATGCTGCAGCGGTTGCCCGCGCCGGGTGACACCGTGACCGTGGAACTGCCCGGATCCGGCGCCGACCAGGAGAACGCCGCGCCGCGTCGGCTCACGCTCACGGTTCGCACGACCCGGCGGCGGGTGCCCGCAACCGTCCAGCTCGCCTGGGCCGACGATGCGCGGGAAGAGGCTGCCTCATGAGCGTCACCACGATCGTCGTGTCGGTCGTGCTGATCGCGCTGAGCGCGTTCTTCGTCGCCGTCGAGTTCGCCCTGGTCGCGGCCCGCCGCTACCGGCTGGAGGAGGCGGCCTCGACCAGTGTGTCGGCCCGGGCGGCGCTGCGCAGCGCACGCGAGCTGTCGCTGCTGCTGGCCGGATCCCAGCTCGGGATCACCCTGTGCACGCTGGGGCTCGGTGCGGTCGCCAAGCCCGCTCTCGACGCCACCTTGGAGCCGCTGCTCACCGGTTGGGGGCTGCCCTCAGCGACCGCCGGGGTGCTCGCGTTCGTGCTGTCGCTGTTAGTCGTCACGTTCCTGCACCTCGTTGTCGGTGAGATGGCCCCGAAGAGCTGGGCAATCTCGCACCCGGAGCGGTCGGCGACGCTGCTGGCGCTGCCGATGCGCGCGTTCATGTGGTTCACCCGGCCGCTGCTGGTGGCGCTCAACTCGCTGGCGAACCGGTGCCTGCGTATGGTCGGGGTCGAGCCGGTCGACGAGGTTGGTGCCGGGCGCACCCCTGCCGACCTGCGAGAGCTGGTTGACCACTCGGCGACCGCAGGGGCGCTGGACCCACAGCGTCGCGATCAGATCGTCGCCGTGCTCGAATTCGACTCGCGGCCCGTGCGGGAGGTCGTGCGGCCGCTCAACGAGGTCAGCGGCGTCCCGGTCGGTGCCACTGTGGAGACGATCCGCGCCGCTTCGCGCGAAAGCGGGCACCTGCGGCTGATCGTCTCCGACGACGAAGGGCACCCGGTCGGCGTCGTACACGTCCGGGACACCCTGACCCGGGACCCGGCCACGACCGCCGCCGACCTACTACGTCCCGTGCGCACCCTCGCCGCCGACACCCCGATCCATGCGGCGCTGCGGGCGATGCGCGAGGGCCGCAACCACATAGCGCTCGTGCAAAACGGGAACACGCTGCTCGGGCTGGTGACCATGCACGACCTGCTGGACCGCCTGCTTCCCGCCAAGTGACCGGTTTATCAAGTCTCCAATCGGGTATCCCCCTCTCAGCGCCAGAAAATTGCCGTGGATTGGGCTCAACGCTGATGACAACCGGTGTAGCCAGGGAAAGGACGTCAGGCATGGGTTTACTCGACAAGGTATCTGATCTTGACCGCGTATGGATCCCGATAGTTTCCACAGAATTGTCCGAGATGAGAGGTTGATTCCGATGGGCGCTGACGACAAGATCAAGAACAAGGCGCAGGAGCTGGGCGGCAAGGGTAAAGAGGTGATCGGTGAGGCCACGGGAGACGAAGAGCTGCGCGCCGAAGGGCAGGTCGATCAGACTGAGAGTGCCATCAAGCAGGCCGGCGAGAAGGTCAAAGATGCCGGCGCAAAAATCAAGGATGCATTCACGGGCAAGTGAGTAGTGGCCAGCGCTGCGGCCCGTTCGGGTTGTCGTACCAGACGCCGTGGGTGACGTCGGGCAGCCACCACTGGACGATGAACCCGAACAGGCCGTGCGTGTTGACGGTAGTCGGGTCGATCGTGGTCCACGACTCCGTGGCGGGCAAAGCGAACGGGAGGGCTGAACCGGCACGAGCTTGGTAATCAGCGTGGTGTCGCTGTAGACGGCATCGAGCCACTCGTCCCGGCGGGACTCATCCACACACAGCACGGCCGGGGTGTCCTTGTCCGGGTAGTAGGACGGCATCTCCTTCAAGGTCTTCTAGCTGTTAAAGGTGGGTAGTCATGCCCAGACTGGGTGGACTCTTGACATGTTGCTTGCCTCAGCCGATGCTGGCCTTGGTTCATGCAACCTCCAGTAAGCTACAGACGGGGGAAGGACTGTGAAGCTAAGGTTCATCGGGAAGAATTCATCACCGAAAAACTCGCCGACGCTGTACGCGACCGATCAGGAGTCCTACGTGATTCAAGGATGGATCGTCACCGATGCCGCCATCCTGGCCCGGCTCACCGTCCCCGACGACGAGACCATCGTGGAGGTGCCAGCCGCCCTGTTGGACCACCTCGTGCTGGATGGCCTGGACGGTGCGGTGACCAATGTCGGGCCGCCCATCGTCGCCGTCACGTCGACCGGGAACTATATCATCCAAGGCAAGCGGGTCACCGACGTCGATACGCTGAGCCAGATGAGCATTCCGGACCACGAGACCTGCGTGCATGTCACGAAGTCGGCTGTTGTCACACTGCTGGTTGGAGGGTAAGAAATTGGAGCCGATCTCGGCGGAAAAGCGTGATCAGTTCTTCACGAATTTTCGGCGTGAAGCCGTGCATTTTGAAATGCGCGACGTGTACTCCACGGACATCGAGAGAGACAGGTTCCAGACCTGGTTGCGCGGCGAGCCGTTGGACCCCGAGGCGGAAGCGGAGTGGTGGCGGCCCTGGTTCGAGATGATGAAGCCCCACAACGAGGCCGGTCAAACGCTGCGCAGGCTGCGAATAGTCTCCGAACCGGTCACCGACTACATCCGATTTGAGTGGCTGGACGCGGCACAGCTAGTTCGTGCCGGTGAAGATGTTCGATGGCTGCCTCGGCGTCATGTGTCACAGCTCCTGCTGCCGGGAAACGACTTCTGGATGTTCGACCGGGAGACGGTTGCTTTCACGCACTTCTCAGGTGGCGGGCATGTCCTCGACCACGAAATGACAACCGATCCCGACGTCGTCGAGGCGTGTGCGCAAGCCTTCGAGAAGGCATGGGCGATCGCTGTCCCGCATCACGAGTACACACCTTCCTGAGTGTCCACGACACCAGTCAAGCAGGCCAGAGAGGCGCTAGGAGCCCGCCTCCGAGAGATTCGCACCGATGCGAATCTGACGGGGCGGGCCCTGGCTGCCGTGTGCGAGTGGCACTTCACGAAGATCAGCAAGCTCGAACACGGTGCCCAGGCTCCGAGCGAACAGGACATCCGGGCGTGGTGCGGCGCCTGCCACGCCGAAGCCGAAATACCAGATCTCATCGCCACGGTGCGGGCCATCGAGTCGATGTATGTCGAGTGGCAACGCCATCTACGCGCCGGACTGAAATATGTGCAAACCTCATCCGTGCCGCTCTACGAGCGAACAAAGCTGTTCCGAGGCTACGAGAACACCGTCATACCCGGCCTGTTCCACACGGCTGAATACGCCGCCGCCATTTTGAGGTTCTGGAACGAATTTCTCGACCTGCCAGGCAACGTGGACGAAGCTGTCGCCGTTCGCATGGAACGGCAACGGGTCCTCTACACCGGAGCCCGGCGCTTCGCCTTCGTTTTGGAAGAACAAACCCTACGCACACGGGTAGGCGGTACCGACGTGATGCTCGGACAACTCGACCGTGTACTGGCCGTCATGTCCCTACCGCGCGTAAGCCTCGGCATCATCCCGGCTTCGGGTAAACGCCACTGCCTGGCCCAAGGAAGCTTCTGGATATTCGACGAAGAGCGAGTAGAGGTCGAAGGAGTCTCGGCCGGGCTGGACATCACCCAGCCGCGCGAGATAGCCGTGCACGCCAAGGCATTCGCCCTGCTCCAGCAATCGGCAGTCTATGGGAAAGCAGTCAGAGAGCTGATTCAACAGGCGCTCACCGAGCTGCAACAAACTTAACACTCTCTCTCATGGTCATCGTGAGATTCCTACTCTCTCGCATAACGTCACATATCGGGCATGCCCGGCATCGGTCATCGGTCACCGCCGACCGGCGCATATCCCCGGCCGTCGCACTTGACGTTGGTTACGCTGAAGCCGACCATTTACTCGCGGCGGCCGGGACGGGCAGAACATGGACAACCAGGCACGGGTTTATCGGCGGGCGTGTCCGTTACTGGCATAAGCGGCGCAATCTGAGCCGTCAGTGGTTCGCCGACCTGGTGGGTCGCTCGGCGTCGTGGGTAGACAAGATCGAGAACGGTGGGCGCTCTCTCTTACGACTGCCCATGCTGGAGCGGGTGGCTGACGCCCTGCACGCCGACCCCGCAGCAGCTGCCAGCGAGCCGATGCCATCGTGGTCCTGATCAATATGGCCGACCGAATGCGACCCCAGTTGTCAACGCGGGAACATGAGTTGCGCTCTAGAGCGCCATTCGGAGCCGAATCGCGGTTTTGGGTACCCCGCAGGGCGCTATTCGGAGCCAACTGGCAGGGTGCGCCGCGCCGCGCCGAGGGTTGATATAGGGGCGGCGGCCGTGGGTGACCGCTCTGTTGTCGCCGGGTTGGAAACCAGGGGGGTGTGGGGGGGGGGGGGACCCCCCGGTGGGGGAAACGGCCCCCACACAGCGGACAAGCCCACCCGAAAT
>JBQTGW010000268.1:0-23385 GCA_052390495.1 Pseudonocardiales bacterium | reverse complement strand
GTGCTGGAAAAAGGCAAGGCGAACAAGTCCCGACTGATGATCACCCGGGCCGCTCAGCTGGTGCTGACCAATGGACTGAAACTCTGCCATGTCCAGTGCCCACCGAAGATCTGACCGCGGGCCTGACCCCAGGTGTGGGCAAAGTGGCCAGCGCCTCGTCTGGGGTCAGGCTGAGCGCGGCAGCATCCAGTAACTGGACAGAAGCAGGCGGGAATTTCTCCGCAATGGCGACGCGCGGTGCAGGCCGAGATTGTCGAACAGCATCAGGGTGCCCGCGCGGCCAGTGCAGGTGACCGGCTCGTAACCGTAGCGCTCCCGTAATCTGCGGATCTCTGTGGGCAGATAGCACCCACAGTACGGGCTCTCCTCGTTCGTGTACTCTCCCCCGTCGTCGCGGTCGTAGTAGAAATAGAACTCCTGTTCCTTCCGAATTCGCCAGGGCCGCAGTCGGTGGCTGCCCTTGAGATACACCATCGGCGCCTCATCGGAGCCCACATCGGTTAGGAGCAGGAAGGCCGAGAGCAGGTAACGCCATTCATCGATGTGGTAGAAGTCGACGATGCTCGTCTCTCCGATGTCCACCTTGAGTTGTATCGCTGGGCGATCAGGTACGGCGTCCTTGGATAGATAGGCCCGAGCCAGTCCGCTCACCAAAGCACTGTCGAAGAACACCCGGGTGGACGGCAAACGCGCTACGGGATCGATCAGCAGGTAACGAGCATTGCGCTTTACGATGTCGAGGGATGAACGGTCCGCCATGAGGTCAGTCCGCGTCCGTACCTCCTCGATGATCTCCGCGATGCACTCGGGCCCGATGAAGTCCTCGATGAACACGATGCCGTCGCGCCGGAGAACGCTGAGGTACTCGGGATGGTCGGTCAATCCCGGGTCCACGCGTCGCGCCCGGAATTCGCGCGCCTTGGCAGCGTAGAAGCGCAATTCGTCCTTCAGGCGGCCCATGACGCGCTCCTTAAAACATGTGATCGGGGCCGATCAGCCGCGCCGCCGAGCACGAGGCGCCTCCTCGCCGGCGAGCAGCGAGGAGGCGTTGGCGCGACGACATCGACCTAGGTCGTGAGCATTCGACACCGACGACGATCACTAGCAACGTCGGTAGCCTGCCATGAAGTGGTCGGCGTCCTTCGGAATCTCCTCCACCTGCACGAAGTCCCCCACCTCGACCGACTGTCGCAATTTCTCCGAAGGTACGGGGATATCAATGGTGTCGGTCATATCTAGGTTGCGTTCCTGGCTGTCCATCGACTGCTCCTTCCGGTGTTAATCTCAGATTCTTCAGTTCGACTGTAGAGGTTCGCCGAGGCGTGGTCAACGATTTCTTTCTGCACTATTTGTACTCCTCGGAAATTCCACTTTCCCCAGACGGCGCGGTTACCACATATGGTTCTCGGCGCCATGTTGACAAATCTAGGTCAGTCAGTTCCTCGAGCCGATCGATCTCGTCCCGGTAGAGGTGGGAGAGCTTGGCACTCAGCTCCGGTGATGGATCGAAGCGCGGGATTCCTCTTGCCACAAACCGGTCCGCTCGGGTGGAATTCAGGCGTACAGCGCGCTCGGGTAGCACCTTGTCATCGACACCGAGAAAGCCGAACACCTCCCGCAGCAAGGTGACGCCGTTATTGTCGTCCCAGTCCTCATACCGCAAGACCTTGATCCGGTCTCGTGGAAACAGGTCGAAATAGCGGCGCAGATGCGTATAGTACAGCCCGCGATAACCGTACCGCCATACGTATGACCAGTTCGCGCGCATCCGCTCCGCCTCCAGGTCGAGTGCAACGGCCAGAGACGGCGCTGCCTCAAATCCGTCAAGCTGTTCGAGACGGAAACTGGAGATCGCACGATCTACCGGGTGCCGGAGGATCGCAATGATTTTTGCATTCGGCATATAACGGTGAATGCAGCGTGGCGCACTGGCGCTCGACAGGTAGGCGGGCGATACCTCGCCGACCGCCGTCTCGGCGACAACATCGTCGAACAGTGCGACGTAGTCGGCCACCCTGGTGACTACCCGTTCCTTCAGCAGGTAGTCGCCGGGGCCACGATAGTCCAGGTCATCGCCTTCGAAGGCAAAGAAGCGTGGCTCCAGCACGGGTGTCACATAGACCTGCGGGTGCTCCTTCAGGTGGTGGTACAGCGAGGTCGTGCCGCTTCTCGACGAACCGATCACCACAAAATTGGGGAACATTATGACGTCCTCCTAGGGCCGCAGGTGTTCGGTGTTGAGTTCTGTGCGGGCGCGCGGTTCGGCCAACCACCCCATGCGAGCCGGGACATCGAAGAGTCGGCCTGGCCCGAATCGCGGCTGGATGCCGCGCAAGCCCGGGACGACCACCTTCACACAGGGCAGCCCGATGTCGGCCCGGGTGCAGTCCCGGATGAAGACCTCGGCACGCACGGCAGCTGCAGCGGCCGCGCACTCACGGACTGTCGGTGTTTCCCTGGCATCGGGGTAGTGCTTTGCTCGACGAGGTGGCCCGTCCGCCGCGGCCAGGTGGGATTGCTCGGACCAGTCGAAACCGACCCATTTGCGGCTTTCCTGTGCGTGGAAGCGGATGGCCTGGCCCAGCTCCACCAGCGCGGAGCGCAGCGCGCTGTGGGCGTTGAAGTGCGCCCCGAAGCCGAAACGTGGAATGTCTCCAGGCCGCCGCACCGACATCGCCACGAAGGTCGGGATGTCCAGATCACCGGTCACGTCAAAGACGCTGAGCTGACTTCCCGCGACCCGCTGACGAGCGGCCACATCGGCGACGAAGTCATCACCGAACGATTCGAGGTCCACGACCGGACGCGCGATCTTGTTGTACCACCAGATCGCCACAGCATCGCGTTCGACCACCTCCAGAAAGCCGGAGACAATGGCGTCGTCCATGGAGAAGGCGACCGCGCTGCCGTTGCTGTCGTACACGCAGTACGCGGAGTCCGGATCGTCCTCCGGCATGCGATAGCAGTATGCCACCGGGAGCCAGCGTTCGACGCCGGTCAGGGATACGGCGGTGCACCAACGCAAGCTGATGTCCTCCGTGTAACGCAACGGCGCATACAGTTCACCGGGCGTCAGCGTCACCGGACGCTTACGGGCCAGTTGGCTCACGTCGAAGCACATCAGATCGTTGGGATGGAAGGCCGAGTCGCCAAGGTCCGCCAAGCTGGCATGGCAGTCCGACTCGTCGCCCTGGCCGCTCGTGCAGTACCGCTCCACCGCCTCCAAGACAGCACGCGCTCGCGCATCGTCAGCGCGGACCCCGCCACCGAACGCGAAGCGGGCGATGGCGGGATGGCGTATAAGCGAACCCGACGAGGGGCTCACCGTGGCAGGGGAGAGCTTTCCTGGTGACGGGTTCGCATAGGTCGCGACCGCCACCACGACGGCATTGTCCGACGTGGCCGGATAGACGTGGCGATCGCTGACCACCCCGGTGATCGGGTCGAGGAGGGGATCCAGTCGGGTCCGGAGCGTGAGCCATAGGTCGGCTCCCCGGCTCGCAGGTCTGGGAGTCCGGGATGGAGCCGTCGCTCCGCCACCCCGGGCGGTCGTCGATCTCCCGCATGCGACGCACGTCGCGAAGGGGACAACCGGATGCACCGACACGCCAGCCGCCCGTGTGATGCGCACGAGGCATCCCGGCGTGGACTTGTCCCGCTGTCTGGTCAGTTGCCGTTCGATCTGGGCCGCCACGGCCACCACATTCTCCCGCGCGAACATCCCTGTAGTGGGTGATGGGCCGAGAGCGAGGGTCACCTGGCGGTACCCGCCATACAGCAGGAGAGCCAGCCTCTCGTCCCGGGCAAGAATGCGGGTGCGCACACAGTTCCAACAGGGTGCTCGGCCTTCGGCGAAGACCGGACTCACCCATACCGACCCTTTACCCACTTTGACGAGCAGCCAGGGGCCACCTTCGGCCGACGCCGCCGCGAGGTCGGGCCGGAGGTAGGAGTCGGTGATGACGATTTGCACGTCTGCCCGCAATGGAGGGATGACCGAACCCAGCGCCGAGACGAACCAGCGGGCTGCAGGACAAATGGCGACCACGCTGCCTCCGAGCACATCCGGATCCGCAGTCGACGGAGGCCGACCGGAAAGCTGATCGTTGCGCGCGAGTAGGCCCCGCCGTCCGAGAATGCGCAGTACCTCGTCGATTCGCCCCGCACCGTGGTTCCGGGACAACGTCGTGGTCGGTGTGGCGCCGTTGAGCGCCAGGATCAGGTCCGAGATCGCGGGCCCGCGCACCCTCAGGTAATCCTCGTCGGCCTTCAGGATCATGTTCTCCGAATCAAGCTGGTAGAGCTCGATCAGGGGATCGAGCGAGGGCCCTCTATCTGCATGGTGAACCGACGAGCGGGGAGACGTCTCTGTTGTCATCGAGCAGCACCAGTGGTCGTGACGCCGGTGGGGTAGATCTCGAAGATGAAATGCACCCGGTCGAAATCCCCAGCGTTCTCGACGCTGTGCATCAGCAGGTTGTTGATCTCGTACGCACGGCCGAGAGCGAGATGGTGCCGCTCACCGTCGATGACGAATGTCACGCCCGGATTGGTGATCAGGGGGACGTGCACCTTGTGCGGCACGAGCGAGGAGGGATTGGAATCCACATGCGGCGGCACCTGCGCGTGGGCCCGCAGGCTGGACAGCATGATCTTGGACGTGGCGCAGTCGACGAACCCGTAGCTTTGTCGCACGACCTCGATGATGGGCGTCAGCAACTCCGCCCAGTTCTCCCACAGCGCCGTGTACGAGGCACTGAGATGAGTTCGCGGATAGGAGTCGGGGAACTTGAAAACGACGTGCCGTGAATCGGGGTGGGCGGTCAGGAACCGCGGATCGTTAACCAGCCACAGGTGCGCGCTGTCGCTCACCTTCTCCACCAGCGTAGTGAGCAACCCAGCCGGAATATTACCGAGGTCACGAACGTGTCCGTCGAATTTAGACATGGCCTCATCCATGGTCGGTTCGGAACCCGCGCTCAGGTGCCGCGACGATAGGTCGCCACGGCGTCGAGCAGCCCGATGTCGCCGGTCTGGTTGTACCGTTCGAGCGCGGTGAGAGCCCACTGTCGAAAGTCATCCCGCGCCTCGTAGTGCCCATCGGACGTGGCCAGACCCTCTTCGGAAAGTCCTGCGTAGACCCGGACATCATCGTCGAGCACGGTCCACATCACCTCGGCCAGATCGAAGATGGACGGCGGCGTCCACCCCTGCTGCTCCGCCCAGGTCGCCCAGATCGAGTTCGCCGCGCGATACATGGTGTTGACCCGCAGAGTCAGTCTGGTCCCACTGTTGCGACATAGCTTCTTGAGGTATTCGCAGGTCGCGATGGCGTCCACCCTCCCCGCCTCGTCAGAATGGCCCGGGTCGGCTTTGATCAGGACGTAGGACGCCAAACCGACACCCTTCCGGCCCAGTAGCTGGACGACCGATTCGAAGTGTCCCAGGTCCATCCGCTTGCGCAGAACACGTTCCCGGATGTCGGTATCGGCGCTTTCCAGCCCGATCTTCAGGGTCAGTCGTCTGGGTTCCGTCCATTCCAGCAAGTCGTCGAGCACTCGTTCGGTTACGAACTCGCCCCGGGTCTCCAGCACCACCTCCTCGACCGCGGGCAACCCCACACACGTCCGCAGCACGTATTCCAGCTGCTCGCGCGTGAACGTCCGGTCGTCGAGGATCGAACCCTCGTTGCCTAAGGAAACCTGCCCGACAGCGACGGCGTCGGGCCCGGCGAATTCCAACGCCCGATCGAGCTGCGCCTTCACGTCATCGAAAGACACATCGCTGTACGCGGATGTCAGCGGCAGTGTGCAGAACGAACATTGGTAACGACAGCGCTTGGTGTAGAAGACCACGATGAGTTCGGGCACTCCGAACACTCGGCGGACGACGACACTCAACGGCTCGTCCCCCCGCTTCGGCCGCACCAGAATACGTCTGCCGTCACGAGTCCGCCGAGCAATGACGCGGTCGATCTCACGTGGCCGAAAGACCGCGTTCTCGAAGCCAACCGGCACGCTCCCAAATTCCGCGATCAAGGCTACTTGTGGATCGTCGAACAGCAGTGTGCGAAAATCTTTATCACGCCAGGCTCGGGTGGTGACTCGACTTATCACATCATTTCTCGACAAACCGCTCCGACTGGTCATGATGGAGCGATGTCAGACGTCGATACAGTCATCGCCCTGGCCTCCCAGATATACGCGAACGTTCAGGAATGATGGGTATCCGGCGTACGCCGGATACCCATCATTATATCGGTTTGTTGGCAGTGGCGTCAAGCTCGATCTGCGCTTAGTCGATAGATCGGTCCCTTTGCCAGCTAACAGCAGGTACCGTAGACCACGCATGGAGCACCGGAACCGAGCTCGCCGTGCTGCCACTGCCGCTGGCCTGCGCGGTCGCGGTGCTGCGCTACCGGCTGTGGGACGTCGATGTCCTGATCTCCCGCTCGCTGCGCTATGGGCTGCTCTCGGCCGTGGTGGTGGCCGTCTACGTCGCTGCGGTGGGTCTGCTCGGCGGCCTGCTCGGCGCGGGTACCGGCGCGCCGATTCTGGCGACCACGCTGGTAGCACTGCTGGTGCTGCCGCTGCACGGGTGGCTGCAGCGGCTGGCCAACCGGCTGGTGCACGGTGACGCCGAAGACCCGTACACCGCGTTGGCCCGCCTCGGGGACCGGCTGGCGGCGACCGCCGACCCCACCGAGGTGGCCGGCCGAGTGCTGCCCGAGGTGCTTGCCCAGCTGGCCCGGGTACTCCGGCTGCGTTACGCCGCGATCGAGCTCGCCGACGGAGAGACGGTCGCGCACGGGGACCGACCTGTGGACGTCGCGCGGCTGCCGCTGGAGTACGGCGGCGCTGAGGTCGGAGCGCTGTTGCTCGCGGCTGACGGTCCCACCCCCGGCGCCCAGCGTCGTCGGCTCGACCTGTTAGCCCGGCAGGCCGCTGTCGCGGTGCACGCGCTACTGCTCGCCCGCGACGTTCAGCGCTCCCGGCAGCTAGTGGTCGCCGCCCGCGAGGAGGAGCGCCGTCGGCTGCGCCGCGACCTACACGATGGAATGGGCCCGGCGCTCGCCGCAGTGGCGTTGCAGGCCGAGACGGCCCGAGATCTGGTGGACGGAGATCCCGCCGCCGCGACCGCACTGCTCGACAGGCTGGTGCCGCGGCTCAACGATGCGGTCCGGGAGGTCCGCGCCCTGGTTCACGAGCTGCGCCCGCCGACGCTCGACGAGCTCGGCCTGGCTGGCGCGCTGCGTGAGTTAGCCGCCCGGTTCGCCATTCCGGGCGCCACGGTGCAGGTGGAGATCGGCGAATTGGGCACGCTGCCTGCGGCGGTCGACGTCGCGGCCTATCGGATCGTCGCCGAGGCACTCACCAACGCGGTACGCCACGCTGCGGCAAGCACGGTGCGGGTGTCGGTGCATCGCGCTTGCTCCCAGCTGGAGCTCGTGGTGTCTGATGACGGCAGCGGGATCGGCCCCGCCACGGGGCGAGGGTTGGGTCTGGCATCGATGCGCGAGCGGGCCGCGGAGCTGGACGGTCAGTGCACGATCGGTGCGGCGCAGGGTGGCGGCACGCTCGTCACGGCGACGTTACCGCTACGGACGGAGGAGCCGGGATGACGTTGCGGGTCCTGGTGGTGGATGACCACCCGCTGTACCGGGAGGGCCTGGTGACGGCGATGAGCGCCATGCCCGACGTCACGGTGGCCGGCGAGGCCGCCGACGGGGAGGCGGCGGTGCGGTTGGCTGCCGAGCTCACGCCTGACGTCATCGTGATGGACCTGCACATGCCCGGTCTCAACGGCATCGAGGCCACCCGGCGGATCACCGGTGCCCGACCGGAGGCCGTGGTCCTCGTGCTGACCATGCTCGAAGGGGACGACTCGGTGTTCGCCGCCATGCGAGCGGGCGCGCGAGGGTACCTGCTCAAGGGAGCTGACCGGGCGGAGATCGCGCGGGCACTGACCGGGGTCGCGCATGGTGAAGTGGTGTTCAGTGCTGGCATCGCCTCGCGGGTCCTGGCGTTCTTCGCCGCGGGCCGCGCTCCGACCGCCGTGCAGCCGTTCCCCGAGCTCACTGACCGCGAGCGCGAGGTGCTCGACCTGGTGGCCAGGGGCCTGACCAACACCGAGATCGCGCGCCGACTCGTGGTGTCGAGCAAGACGGTGCGCAACCACGTCTCCAACGTCTTCGCGAAGCTGCGGGTCGCCGGTCGCGCGGAGGCGGTGGCCCAAGCCCGCGACGCCGGCCTGGGCAGTCCCTAGGCAGGTCTCGTCACGTCCAACCTGATCAAGTGCTGGGTCCCGCCAGCGTTGCTCGCAAAGCTTGCCCAGACACCAGCACCAGTCGAAGACCCTCGTCGAGTGCCCGCATCTTGAGGACTGGGCAGGACGCGCTGTGGCTGGTTGAACGTGTCGTCCTCGAAGCTACTTGAAACCTACTTGAAACTACTTCACACTTCACTTGGTCGACATGAACATCGACCAGCGGAGGTGGGTGTGGACGAGGCTGAGCTCGGTGCGACGCTCGACAGGCTCCGTGGGCTCGGTGGCGAACCAGCGAACGTCGAGGTCAAGACGGCAGTTGGCGGGCTGCCGCGGAGTGTGGTCGAGACCGTGTCAGCCTTCGCGAACACCAACGGTGGTTTGATCGTCCTCGGTGTAGACGAGAGTAAGGGGTTCACTCCGGTCCGGCTGCCTAACCCTGCGAAGCTCCGCGACGATCTCTTCTCAGCGGTCAGTGACCAGCTCGAGCCGCCCGTACGTCCCAGCGTTGAGCTGGTCGAGGTCGACGGAACCGTTCTCGTCGTGGCCGAGATCAATCCCCTGCCATCCGATCAACGGCCGTGCTACGTGGCGAGCCGGGGTATCGCGACCGGCTCGTTCGTCCGTACCGGCGACGGTGACCGGCGGATGACCCAAGCAGAGATCGGTCTGGCCATCGCCAATCGAGGGCAGCCCCGCTACGACATCGAACCGGTTTCCGAGGCCGGCCTCGAAGACCTCGACAGTGCGGCCTTGGCCCGGACCCTCGCCCGAGTGCGCGACACGAGCCGGTCACTGCGTGACGTCGATGACGAGACGGCGCTGCGTCGGATCCGGGTACTGGTACCGCAGGAGGACGGCCGGATCGTGCCCTCTGTAGCCGGCATTCTCACGTTCGGGGTGTTCCCCCCACAGTTCTTCCCACAGCTCACCATCTCGTTGGTCGTCCTTCCAGGAGACGACAGCGGTGGAATGGAAACACCGCGGTTCGAAGACAATCCGGTGATCCGGGGTGCGATCCCGGATCTGGTTGCGGAGACGGTCTCGGTGCTACGGCGACACATGAGCGTCCGTAGCTACGTGAATGGTGCCGGGCGCCGGGAACAACTCGACTACCCGCTGGAGGCTGTGCGGGAAGCAGTCGTCAATGCGGTCCTGCACCGCGACTACAGCAACGTGACCCGAGGCACGCAGATCCAGGTGGAGCTGCACCCGGACTGGCTGCTGATCCGCAGCCCAGGCGCACTGTACGGCCCGGTGCAGGTCGATGACCTCGGTAACGAGGGCGTCTCCTCGTCGCGCAACGCCTTCCTGGCTCAATTACTCGCCGACACGTACCTCCCGCGCAGTGACCGGCTGGTGGCCGAGAACCGCGCGTCCGGTATCCCGGCCATGATCCGCGAACTACGCCGATCGGGTCTCGGCCGACCAATCTTCACAAACCTTCCGAGCCGCTTCGAGGTGCAGTTCAGCAGATCCGCGGTGATTGAATGGCGCGATCCCCCCGGCTCCACACAAGGCATCGTTGCCCTGACACTACGGCGCATGGGGAGAGCAAATTCCGCTCACCTCGTGACAGCCGTCGGACGTTCGCGAGGGGCTGTACTCAAAGCGCTGCGAGCTCTGATGGCAGAAGGCGTCGTCGAGGCTGAGGGCGATCCCAGGAGTCCGCAACGTACATATCGCTGGGTGGGAACCGACTAGCTGGGATCGCGTAACTGTCGAATGTGGCTGTTCGAATCACCGCCCCTGGTAGATGCCGCGACGGTGGCCGACGCGCAGTGCGAGGACGATCAGCTCGTTGTCATTGATCTCGTAGATGATGCGGTAGTCGCCGGTGCGGACTCTCCACTCGCCGACCCCGCCGACCAGGCGACAATCGACGCCAGCTGGCTGCGCGCTTCGGAAAGGTTGAGCGGTGCGGGACTAGACATGCTTCAAGCGTACAATAGGCCTGTTGTAGCGTACAATAACGCGGTTATACGTACAATTCGGTCCTGGCTCCCACTCCCAGGCGCCGTGGTCTATCAGCCACCTGCCAGCAGCAGCTCCAGGCCCGGCATCGAGCTCGTCGGCCAGTTCGTTCAGCTTCCTGGTCACCGGGTCCTCACCCTGAGCATTCATGCGCGGCTACTGGTCGTGGCCGTTTCGGGGGTGAGGTGTGGGCTGGCGGCCCAGGGAGTCCAGGTCGCGGCGGTAGGACTCGTTGCGGGCCAGCTCCTGCTGGTTACTGGGGCGCTCGATGAGGTTCTGGGTCACCACGTCA
Organism: Pseudonocardiales bacterium; assembly: GCA_052390495.1. Taxonomy (GTDB): domain Bacteria; phylum Actinomycetota; class Actinomycetes; order Mycobacteriales; family Pseudonocardiaceae. The sequence goes on along the minus strand of JBQTGW010000268.1, from coordinate 12,854 downwards.
CCGAGCGCGTGCAGGACCTCGTGGCGCTCCATACCCGAAGCGGTCAGCCGCTGGGCGGCCTGCCATGCCTCGGGCGGATCGTTGTTCCAGAGCTGGGTGGTGACGACCTCGTGCATGATCAGGTGCAGCTGCGGCCACCCCGCGTCGATGAGCGCGTCGAAGTTCGGCTCAGGGCCGCCGAGCATCTCGTGATATTCGGGGTGCTCCCCGATGATCAGCAACCAGCGCTGCGTCTCGTCGTTCGCGTCGAGCTGCGGGTAGTCCATCTCGCCGATCTTGATGCCAAGATAGGGCATCGCGAACGTCCGACGGTCCAGGACCGCCCCGACCTCACTGAAGCCTGGCACCTTCTCCCCCGGGCCCGCCACCCAGGACTTGGCAGGCCCAGCTCGATAGGGATCGGCGTAGGCGACGGGGAACTTCGCACCGAGCTCCGCGACCGCCGCGTCGAGCTCCTGGCAGGCCCACCCGGGCAGGTCGCCCAGCTCAGCAGCCCAGCGCACCCATGCGGCCACCACCGTGGGCATGGCCTCGCGTTCCGCATCGGTGAGCACCGCCTTGAGCGGCAGCCAGGCCATCAGCAGGACCTGGGTCTTCATCGGGCTGACCCGCAGCGCCCGGCTCTCGTCAAAGGCGCAGCTGTGATCAATGATCAACTCGGCGCAGCGATGTGCCGCGTCCTGGTCAGGCAGCCCGGCACCGCGGGCCGAGGCCAGGAAGTCGGCGACGATCCCGGCGCGCTGCGCCGGTCCGAGGTGCACCGGCTGTGACTGCGCGGGTGGCAGCGCCCGCAGCCGTGCCAGTACCAGCGTCCTGGTGAAGTAGTAGGACCTGCTCAGTGGCGGGTCGGACGTCATGTCGGTGGCCAGCAACGCCGCCTCGACGATGCCGCGGGCCACCGCCGGGTTGATCGGCCGCAAGGTCAGACGGCGTTGCTCCACATCGTGCGCGAGGCCCTCCAGGGCGTGCTCCAGGGCGTCCCCGACGAACGCGTCTGTGGCGATCTCACCCATGTTGTGTTCCACCACCACGACAACCGAATGCCGCTGCCCGCCCCGCTCGAAGCCCAGCAGCACGCTGGTCTGGTCTCCATAGATGTCGCCGTAGGCCCAACAGCCCGTCACCCGCAGCCCACCCAGGCAGGCTCGGCAACCCCGCGCGCCGCGAGCCGGTCGGCGGCTGCACCCGCCTTGGGCCGCTGCCGATCGTTGCCCAGCACGGCGAGGACCCGCAACATCGCCAACGCAACCGCGGTACCGGATCGCTCGGCATAGTCGATGAAACCCTCCCCGATCACCACCTCCGGGCCGACGTCGATAGCGCCCGTCAGCGGCCCCGACCAGGCCGAGCTGACCTCAGAGATCAGTATTTCCACCTGCAACGGGTCACGCAGCTCGGCCAGCGCCGCCTCAGCGGCGTTCAGTAACCGTTCGAAGGACCCCTCGAGGTCAAACCTGGGGCGTCCGGGCAGGCGCGCACGCCCATCGTTGGGTGAACTCACAGGCGAGAGAGTGCCAGAGAGGGCCAACAGCCCCGTGAGTGGCAATGGTGGCTATGGCGACGATCGCCACTCACAAGCGGCGAAGCCGCACTGTGAGTGGCGATCGTCGCCATAGCCACCATTGCCACTCACGGGTCGCGAAGCGACAAGTCAACGAGCAGCAACGGATGATCACTCCCCGCCGCCGCAGCATCCTCAACCAGGCACGCAACGTCAACCACGTCGAAGTCGCGGGTCGCCCACACCTGATCCCGGGTCCCGAGCAACACCCGGGTCAAGTCATGCACCGGTGCCGTTCCGAGCAGCGGATCACTGCCGTCGAGAGAGCAGCCGGCAGCGTAGCCGTCCTTTAAGCCGCCGCAGTCGATGCCGAAGACGACCGGGCCGGGCACCTGCGCCAGCCACCCGGCGATCCCGGTGTGAAACGCCCGCTGCAGGGCAGCGGCGGGTGGGCTGGCGCCGTGCCGTGCGTGGAAGCTGCCTGCGGTCAGCAGCTGCCCGGTGGACAGTGCCACCCGGGCCGCCACGGTGCGCCACAGCAACCCGGGTCGAGCCGGATCGCGGACGCCGAAGGGGGCCTTGTCCAGTACGCGGGCATCCAGCAGTGCGGTGGTGGGGACGCCCAGCACGGCGCAGCCGAGGCGGTACTCGCTGCCCCTCGGGTCACATTCGTCGGTGGAAAGGGCACCCCAGGAGAACAGCCGCGTTTTCCGGTGCATCCGCTCATGGGCTGAGGGGTGGGGCAACAGCGCGCGATAGACCGGCCTGCTGATCTCCTGGAGCAGGACAAGGTCGGGCTGTAGCCGACGAAGTAGGTCGATCTTGGCGTCCAGCAGTCCAGTCGGCCGGGAATCGACGTTCCAGCTCACCATCCGGATGCGCACGGTATGCCTCCTCGCACCGTCAGGCCCCGGCCTCGGTACCCGTGGCTTCGACACCCGTGGCTTCGACACCAGGAGCCCGGTGCTCCGCGACGCGGTGGATCTCGGGGACGAACCCCCACACCGAGCCGAGGCGCCCCGGCTCGAAATCCGCACCAGCCCGCTTGCGATAGGACGCCGCAAGGACTTCTCGCTCGTCGAGGCCCTGGGTCATCGCCAGGCACGGCGGCCGGTAGGTGCAGCTCCCGCAGTGCTCCCAGGTGGGGTTCGGGTAGATCCGCAGCGACGGATCGGTCATGTCCTGCAGCTGACGCGCAAGCGCGGTACCGTGGCGCTCGATCTCCAGCTCCCGGCGGGGCATGTGGGTGCGGCGAAACGATCCGGTGCCGCGTTGCGTGACGATCCCCCCGGATCCCGGCCAGGCCCGGACTTCCACCTCCGACGAGGCGTTTACCGCGGTCGCGCGCAGCTCATTGTGGATCGTGCCCTCGAGCTTGGCCAGAAAGCCCAGCTGCCACGCCCAGCAGCGGGCCAGGGCCTGGTCGTCGAGCCGGAGCCGGTCCAGCTCCGGCCACTGCGGATCGGTGACGATCCGATGCTCGACGAGCCAGTACAATTCATGATCGTCGATCACCACCAGGCCGACTCGGGCGCGATACTGCAGCGCACGACCCTCCGGGGTGACCAGACCCTGCTCCGGGTTGGCCGGGTCGGGCACGGCGACGTCGAACTGCGCCGCGACCTGGATCGGGGTGAAGCGGTCGACCTGCAATGCCCATTCGAAGTAGCGTTCCAGCAGGCCGGTACCCAGCTCCAGATGCTCGTCCCAGTCCTGGACCTGCTGCGCCGACAACTCCCGGCACTGTTCGTAGGCCGCCCGGTGCCTGCGCATCGTCTTCTCGAAACCCGCGACGGCCAGCGGCCGGACGATCTCGCGGTTCCAGTCCCACATGCCGGGGAAGTAGTAGACGTCGAGCGCGTCGTGGATCGCGTCGTCGAAGTCGAACACCCGTGTCGGCTCGATCAGCTCGTAATCCTGACGTTCTCGGGCGCCGAGATCCCACGCCCGACGGCAGCGCCGGAACAGCCTGCTCTCCCACGGTCGCGTCACGTAATGCGTGCTCACCCGGAGTACCTCCTGGCTCACCCGACGCCGGGAATCCCGAGGGTACCGCGCCGTCGGCGATCTACGGCGTCCTCAGCGACATGGGCCGACAGTTCTGATGTGTGCGAACCGGCTCAAGACAGATGTCTGTATTGTGAAGTATGCTGGTCTGTATGCGAACGACGCTGAACCTGCCGGACGGTCTGGTGGCGCAGGTCAAGACCCAGGCTGCGACGAGCGGGCGAACCTTCACGAGTCTGGTGGAGGAGGGACTGCGGCTGGTGCTGGAGCAGCATGACATCCCGGTGGCGCCGGAACCCCTGCCTGCCTACGGCCAACCGGGCGGACGTGTTCTCGTCGATCTCGCCGACCGTGACGCGGTGTGGGCGGTCTTCGACGAGGACCGGCAGGGATGATCCTGCCCGACGTCAACGTGCTGGTGTACGCCTTCCGCCGGGAAGCCGAGCGCCACGAGCAGTACGCGGCCTGGCTCGCCCGCCTGGTCGCGGGCGCAGACGAGCTCGCGCTGCACGACACGGTGCTCGCCGGGGTGGTCCGACTCGTCACCAATCCGAAGATTTTCGCCGACCCCGCTCCGATGCCCGTGGCACTGGACTTCCTCGCGCGGATACGTAGCGCCCGGCGGGCCCACTGGCTGCCGCCCGGCGATGCGACATGGACCGAACTCGATCACCTGGCCCAGCAGGATCGCGGACTGCGGGGCAACCTCGTGCCGGATGCGTTGCTGGCCGCGCTGGCCCGCGCGCACGGCTGCCGGATCGCGACCGCCGACCGCGGATTCGCCCGGTTCCCCGGCGTGCGCAGCTTCGACCCCGCCGAGTCCGACCAAGCCCTCACAGGCCCAGAACGCGGCGCAGCCCGTGATCGACCTCGGACATGAGCCCCACCGGAACCTGGCCGGCGGGAGCGTCAAGGTCGCCCTTGTCCAGCGTGACCGGGGCGGTGACGTTGACGACGGAGTCCCGGGGCAGACCGCTGGCCACCGCCGGGAGGAACACAGTGCCGGGCATGGCCGCGAGGCCGGTGTTCGAGGTGATGACGACTGCGAGGACAGTGGCCAAGCGGCTGGTGTTGTACGAGTCGGACTGCACGACCAGCACCGGCCTGCGTTTCGCCGGTCGGCTGCCGATGGGTGGGCCGAGATCAACCCAGTAAATACTGCCCCGCTGGATCACCAGCCGTCCTCGTCGCGGGTCAGGCGGGCCCGGCCAGCCGCCACCGCCGCCTCGGCGGAGTCGTCGTTGCGGATCAGCGCCACCGCCGCGTCTATCTGCTGGGTCAGCGACTCGGCGTCCAGTTGCTCCAGGTAGCGCCGAACCGCCCGGGTGAAGAATTCCGACCTGCTCATACCCAAGGCGGCGGCCCGCTTCGTGGCCTGTTCGAAAGTCTCGTCCGGCATTGAGATCGCAGTCTTCATGAGCAGAGTATAACCTGGTATGAATCAGATCGCGCGGGGCATCCCGGAAGCGCGTCTTCCAACCGAACACCCCCACGCACGAAGATCGGCTGACCAAAACCGCGCGGGGTCGACGACCACATCGGCAGTCTCATAGGCCAGCAGTTGGATGAGCCGGGCAGATGCGCTGCAGCGGGACGCCGCTCCGTCGCATCGCCGTGAGCACCAAGCCCTCGGCAAGCCCGATGAACATGCCTCGTCCTACCTCTGGCTAGCCGACTACAAGCAAGCCGAGGCGCATGCCCGAACAGCGCTCGCGGTGCAGGAGTCGGCCACTCCGGCGGACCGCACGCCCAAAGCAGAGGCTATCGCCCGCATCGATCTGGGTACCGCCCTGGTTAATCTCGGATCGCTCGACGAGGCCACAGCACACGGCAGCCAGGCATTGTCCTCGACACGAGTGGCCGATTCGGTCCTGTCCAGGGCAGGTGAACTCGACAGGGCGCTCATGACCTGCTTTCCTCGGGAAGCGATCGCGCGGAGTTTCCATGAACAGTACCGACAGATAACCAAACAGGCGAACAGGCAGTGCTGAGTGGGCTGCGGTCAGGCCCGCGGGATTAGGTGATCAGCCTGGCGTCGGGGGCGCGGAAAACGTCAGGGCGAGCCGGACCGGGAATGGCCGGTTGAGCCGCAGAAGCCCGTCCTCGCTGCGGGCACACTGGACGTAGCCGCCGTCGCACAGCTCGTAACACACCGCCGACGGTGGCTGACTGCCCGGATCGACCATGAGCAGATAGGGAATCCCGGCCTCGGCATACAGCGCGCGCTTGGCCGTCCGGTCATAGACACGGGTAAACGGCGAGGCGATCTCGCCGACGAGCACCACATGCCGAGCCGGAAGAATGACGCCGTCGAACCCCGGCCGGTCGATCACGCAGAAGTCCGGGATCACCGCCCGGTCTCCCCCCAACGCCACATTCACCTCTGGCATCACCTCGTACTGAGCCGGTGCGGCCGCGTCGAGCTGCTGCCACAGCCGCACCATCAACCGCTGGTGGCGGTACGCCGAGACCGGGCTCATGACCAGCAACCCGTCGACGAGCTCGGTGTAAGGCGGACCTTCGGGCAGCGCCAGCCACTCCTCCAGCGTCCACGGACCGGTATGCACCGCCGGTTGGGGATGAGGTGCGGCCACAGTTGCCACCTCCGCTTCGACCTCGACCACCAGTGTGCCACGACGGCAGGCTCTCACCAGACACCGACAAGGCCCGGTGAGATGCTCACGCCGGGGCCGCCAGACCATGATCGCGGCCTCCGCTCGGTGAGGATGCCAGCACCCGGGGCCGCTCCGCCCGGTCGAGCCATAGACCGCATCGACCGAACGCCATGGGCATTCAGGCGGGCGGAATTCCCGAACGGATTAGGTCAGAGCCGGGCTGCGGCCTGCACGGGGTCGAAGCGTTCGAGTTGGGGCACGTCGTCGAACGCCTGGTCCGGACTGACGATCGCCGGGATGCCGCGGTTGAGGGCGGTGGCGGCATGCAATACGTCACGGGCATTCAGGCGGGCGGAATTCCCGTACAAGCGGAGCCCGAGCGTGACATCGGCCTTGGTGAGATCGTGCACCGGGCACAACGTCATGATGTTGCGGGCAACGCGCAGTGCCGATTCGCGATCACCGGTCCGGCGGGCCCGCTGGTGCAGGGTCTCCTCGACCGCCAGGGCACTGGCCTCACCGCGGAATCGCTCGGCCTCCAGCGCTTCCAGTAGCTGCCTGCAGGGGTCCCGATACGGGTGCGCCACGCCTACCGCGTAGATGAAGACGGCGCTGTCGAGCAGTACCCGGCCGAGGCTCACGCTGCGGGCGAGGCCGGTCCGGACAAACTGTCCATCATGTCCTGCTTCATGATCTCCCAGTCCTCGACCGGCATGGGCTCCTCGGCGAGGATGCTCTCCAACGCCCCGCGCCGCCCCGTCCGATCGAGCCCGTAAACCGCGTCGACCGAATCACGGATCAGCTCCGCGATAGATCTCCCGGTGCGCTGGGACTCCCGCTCCAGGAGCTCGTAGCGCGGCTCGTCGATGAGGATCTGCAGCCGCCGCGTCATAGTGGACATGCTCATGAGCATAGCATGTGTAACACCACCGATCATGAGGCGCTCACATATCACCATGACGGCGGTCAAGGTCGGGCCGTACAGCAACGGGTCCGCGAACGCTGGCAGGTGCACCTGGGCCGGGTGTTCGAGGAAGCGGCGCGGGAGCACGCGGTCCATCTTGTCGAGTCCGGCGAGCTCCCGGCTGAGCTGACCGTCGGCCGGTGGTGGCGTGAAGAGCTGGTCGAGGTCGACGTGCTCGGGCTGCTCGACGAACGCACCCGGCTCGTCGGAGAAGCCAGGTGGCAGAGCCGTCCGCTGAGCAGGCGCGACCTGCAGGAACTGCGTGCCAAACTCCGCTACCTCCCCGAGCCCCATCGCGACCTCGAGCTCGTGTTCTGGAGCCGGGGAGGTGCGGACGCCGCAGTCTCCGGCGAGGCCGAGGTCCGGCTGTTCACCTGCGCAGACATGGTGTGAGGACAGGACGGATCGCTTAGGAGCGCAGCAACACGACCAGCAGTACGAGCAGCGCGGCCGGCCCGGTCGCCGCGACGAGCAGGCTGATCAGGCGCAGGGTCTGTGGCCACTCGGTGATCGCGATCCGGATCGTTGTGCCGACTTCTTCAACCAGGCTCACTCTGATCGTCTCCCTGATGTCCGTGGCTACCCGTCGGAGCTCACGCTGAGCCACGGCAGGCCGACGGGGCAACGACTGCCCTCATATTGCGTCTGGGTGGGTGGTCGTCTGGGTGGGTGGTCGTCTGGGTGGGTGGTCGGAGTGCAACCATCGGGAAACGATCTGTGACGCTGATCGGGCCGTGCCATAGTCACCAACATCGGTGTGATAGCGGACACAGAGGAGTGGCGATGCGTGAGACGGTGTTGGAAGCGGCCGTGCCGACGGGGGTTGATCTCGTTCTGCACGCCCGGGAGATTCACCGGGTGCGCGAGGTGGCGCAGTCCGGCGACTGGTCTGCGGTATCCGCACGGACGACGGCCCGAGCCGTCATTCGACCGGTGATCAGGCAGGATTGGTACACGATGATCCGCCAAGGAGTGAACTCCGGTGGCGTGACTCCTCAGTTTGTGGATTCACGGGAGCTGAAAAGTCTCCAAGACGACCCGGATCTGGCCCTGACGTGGCGGATGCTGACCCACCACTTGGGACTGATGCGCGACTCGGAGTTTATGGCTACGGTCAGCGATGCCCGGGGCTGCGTGGTGCGGAGGGGTGGCAATGCGCAGGTACGCCACGAGGCCGACCGCTACGGGTTCAGCTGTGGCGCACAGTGGGCCGAGATGGGCACCAACGGGACCAGACTGGTGACACAATCCCTCACCAGCGGTGCGCAAATCTACGGGCCAGAACACTGGATGGATTTCCAGGCCCGCTGGACGTGCACAACTGTCGGGATTTTCGACCCGTGTATCCGTCCTCGTCATCTCCTCGCAGTGATCAACGTGACTGGCCCGTGGACGAAGGTGCACCGCGACACGCACGAGTCGCACTTCCAGGTGGGGGATCAGGTGATTCCCAGGGATTCGGGAACGGCCCCTGGCCCGGCTTTCCTGCCAGCGCTTGGTTGGTGTGTGCTGGAGCCCCTGCCGGCGCGAGGGTGGCTCATCCGCTCGTGGCGACACGATGAGGACAACCCGGTCATCCAGGTCACCCTCGACCTGACAGACCCTACCCTGCCCTCGGTGAAAGTGACCGGACCGAACGTGTCCTGGCATCGCAAGGTCAGTCGGGGACACGCCAGAATCCTTCAGCAACTCGCCGCTCGACCCGACGGCCTCACCCCTGCCCAATTAGAGGCAGCCCTCTACGGTGCACATGCCAAGAAGCGCGTGCCCCCCGAGATGGTCAGGCTGCGCAAAGAATTCGGCGGGCTGCTCCACCCCACCTCGCGCAAGCCCGGCGACAACAGATACCGATTCGGCCACAACGTCACCGTCGATATTCGACAGTGACGCGGCAGTTCCGGGTGATCTACTCCGACGATGACCGGCCGGTTGAGGTGTCGGGTCAGCGCGAGCAGCACGGCCAGGAGTGCGACGCCGAGCAGGTGCAGACCGATCGCGGTCCACTCCTGGCGGGGTGTCAGGCGGTCGGTGCGCTCAGTCCGTCCTCAGCCAGCTTCACGGGGTGCGGGCCTGAGCGCTTTCGTGGCGGTGTCGGTGTGTCCGTTCCCGGGTACCAGGATCGGCAAGCTGATCAGCGTCGAAGGGGCGATCTGCAGCGCGTCGGCCAGTGCCACGATCTCAGAAAGGGTCACATCACGCTGCCCGTGTTCGATACGGTGCAGGGTGGACCTGCCCATCCCGGCCAGCCCGGCGATGACCCGCAACGACTTTTTCTGGGCATTACGAATGCGCTGGATGCGCCAGCCGATTGTGCGCTTAATATCCCTCGTGGCATCGTTATTCACCCGCGCTGGTCTGCGCCGAGTCCTCGGGGAGCGATCTCGGGGTAGTGCCTTTCGGTGGGGATGTGAGCGCCAGATCGCCGGCTGGTCTTCCGGCACGTGCGGCGGCTGTGGTGGCAGCTCGCCGAGGTGCCCGGTGAGCTGCTGGGCGACTCCGGCGGCTTCCCAGATCCCGGTAGAGATCTGGGCGGCCCGGGAGATATCCAACCGCACCATGACCTGAGAATCCCCGCAGGTCAGGTGCAGGTTCACGGTCCCATCGGGATGGGCGATCGCTTGCACGAGGCCGTCGGGATCGGCCTGGGTCAGGCCGCACACCGGCACGATCCAATGCTCCCGGCTGACCTTGCCGGTCACCGGGTCACCCTGTCCGGCCCGACGAACAACGGTGCCCTCGGGCGGGATTTCACTTTCCACAGCTGGTGACCTCCGGTATCAGTCGCAGTGTTGGTAACCATGACGTTTCACTCGGGCGGTTAAGGAATTTCGCCAGCCTCCGGGCTGGGCGGATCACCGCCAATCCCGCCGCGTTATAGCGAGGCGGTATGAACGCGGGTGACGCATGGCATCGAGCGCGTTTGATCCGCTGCACGTTCCCGAGGAGTTCTGGCGGCGCGACGACACCGGCAACGCCCTGGATCACCGCGATATCGGTGCCCTGTTCCGGCTGCTGAGCAAGCACACCGGCGCCAGCCAGACCCGAATCGGCACCGCCATCGGCATGGCCCAGGGCGCCGTCTGCACTATCGTGAACGGCAACCGTGTGGTCAGCGCCATCGACGTGCTCGAACGCATCGCCGACGGACTAGCCATGCCCGACACGGCCCGCCTGTGCCTTGGCCTCGCACCACGCGGCGGACTGCTGGACGTGATGAGGTCTGCGAAGGAGGACACCACGAAACGGCGCACCGCCCTCAACCTGGGTCTCGTCACCGCGATCAGCCCCGAGACCCTCACCAGCGTGCTACGAGACTCGGCCAGCGAGGCCATGGAGTTCACCCGCAGCACCGCCATGTCCTCCGTCGGCACGGGCACGCTCAATCATCTTGAGGTGGTACTGACCGACCTCGACCAGTCTTATTTTGTGGAGCCGCTTGGCGAGCTGTTCGTGGTGGCGCGGGTCTATCGGCAGCGGGTCGAGCAGCTCATCCAGGGTCAGCACACGCTCACCGAGGAGCGGGAGCTGTATGTGTACGCCGCCTGGCTGTCCAATACGCTGGCCTGGCTCGCACATGATCTTGGCTTCCCCCTGACCGCAGAGGCGTACGCCATTGACTGTTACGAGCACGCCGACCAGACCGGACACGGCGTGCTGTGCGCCTGGGCAGCCGATGCGATGGCCTCGATCGCGATGCATGCGAACCGGCCCGACAAGGTGGTGCTGGCCGCTCAGAAGGGCATCGGCAAGATCTCCGATCGTCACCCGTTGGCCGTGGCGTTGCGCACCCAGGCGGCGCGTGTCCACGCCCGCCAGGGTCGGCGCGCTGAGTGTGTCGAGTTGCTGGCCGAGGCCCAGGAACTGCACGAGAGGCTGCCCACCAGATCACCAGGCCGACTCGCGGTTGACAACAACATGGTCGCCTCGCGTGCGATTGCTTCCCGGATCACCACGTCGTGCATCTGGCTCGGGAACTACAAGCAGGCCGAGACGCATGCCCGAGCAGCGCTCGGGGTGTACGAATCGACTGCTCCGGCGCACCGTTCACCCAGCCGAGAAGCTGTCGCCCGCATTGACCTGGGAATTTCCCTGGCTCACCTCGGATCGCTCGACGAAGCCACAGCACACGGCAGCCAGGCACTGTCCTCGGCACGAGTGACCGATACGGTCCGGTTGCGAGCGGCTGAACTCGACAGGGCGCTCATGACCTGCTTTCCCCGAGAAGCGATCGCCCAGAGTTTCCATGAGCACTACCTGCAGGTGATCAGACAAGCGAATGGACAGTGATCAGTGGGCTGCGGCCAGGCTGGTGGTTTGCTGATTACTGCTGATATTCAGCCGCCAGTGGGTCAACGGCGGCTCGCCCTGGTCGCACCACCATCGGTAGGCGTCCTCGATCTCGTCCCACAGCTGGCGTGGGCCGTACTGGCGGATCGGGTAGGGACCACCGGAGCGGTCATACCGGGCGATGGCCCATGATCCGGTTGTGGGGTCGGTGAACCACAGCTGGTGCTGGGGGTGGGTTGCGGTGGGTGGCCGGTGACCCCACCGGCACGGGGCGATCCGGGTGCTGATGGCCCATCGCACATCGACCGTCGTGGCGACCAGCCACGGCGCAGTCGTGGTCTGGGTGGCCACGGCGGTGTCGTCCTGATCGGCGATGTCGACCGGAGGCAGATCGGCGTGGGGGGTGCGCTGGGCGCGTAACGGCATGAATCCGACCTTGCCGACCGGGTGGCCGGTGGCGCTGCCCCCAGGGTGCACGGTGAACCGCACCAGCGCGGTCACAGCATCCTTACGCCACCTAGGGTGGACCGACCCGTACCCTCACACCGCTGTACTCAGCAGCACCTGATCTTCTGAGCCAGGCGGATCGCTGCCAATCCCGCCAGGGTATAGCGAGACGATATAACCCTGGGTGACGCACCGCGCTCACCGCATCGCAGTAGGCTCACCTCACGATTGAGATCGCCACTTCAGGAGTACGGCTCATGGTGTCGAGCGCGTTTGATCCGCTGCATGTCCCCGAAGATTTCTGGCGGCGCGACGACACCGGCCACGCCCTGGATCACCGCGATATCGGTGCCCTGTTCCGGCTCCTGAACAAGCACACCGGCGCCAGCCAGACCCAGATCGGGACCGCGACGGGCATGTCACAAGGCAGCGTCTGCATTATCATGAACGACAAACGTGTGGTCAGCGCCATCGACGTACTCGAACGCATCGCCGACGGACTGGCCATGCCCGACACAGCCCGGCTCCGGCTTGGCCTCGCCCCCCGCAGCGGGCTGCTGGGCTTGACCCAGTCCAAGGAGGACACCGCGAACCGGCGCACCGCCCTCAACCTGGGTCTCGTCACCGCACTCAGCCCCGAGACCCTCACCAGCGCGCTACGAGACTCAGCCGGCGAGGCGATGGAGTTCACCCGCAACACCGCCGAATCCTCCGTCGGCGCGGGCACACTCGACCACCTTGAGGCGGTACTAACCGACCTCGACAGCTCGTATTGGGCGACACCACCTGGCGAACTCTTCGCCGTGGCGCGGACCTATCGGCGGCGCGTCGACCAGCTCATCCACGGTCACCACACACTCAAGGAAGAACGCGAGCTGTACGTGTACGCCGCCTGGCTCTCCGAACTGCTGGCCTGGCTCGCGCATGACTTCGGCTTCCCGCTCACCGCCGAGGCGTACGCCCTCGACTCCTACGAGCATGCCGACCAGGCCGGACACAACGTACTGTGCGCCTGGGCGACCGAGACCATGGC
>JBQTGW010000267.1:0-4015 GCA_052390495.1 Pseudonocardiales bacterium | reverse complement strand
TCCAGAGGTCACGTTCAGTGCAGGATCTGGCGCGAACCGTAGTCCCCACTACTGACAGAACCGGACCTCACCGCCTCGCGTTGACCGGAGGTTTTGTCCCCTCCCTCCGCTGTTGGCCCAGCTCAGCCCGGGATCGAGGAGAGGGGGAAAGTTCCCGTTCGCACCGGAATCCCACTTCCCATGATCGGCGCCATGCTATGCGGGCAAGGCAGTATCAGGGCTCACGAAAACCCCTGAAGGTTTCGGTGATAAGGGGAGATCAGTTACGTGAGCACCACACCCATAAGAGGGTCTTTTATCCCGCAAATGTAATTCGGCTGGAGGTATATACATGACAACCATCGCGCCACTGCAGGAACCCCCTTCCACGAGCGTTGCCGAGGCACCGCTATCGCTGGGCGACCGCACCTGTTCAGGCACGGCTACCGGCCGCAGGGGCGATATTGCCAGCTTCGCCAGTGTCGCAGAGGCGGCGCTGGCGCTGGGTCATCGCACCTACACAGGGACGGTCGCGGCCACTGGGCGGCAACCGAACTGAGCGCACGTTGCTGCAGGGGTTACCAGACAGGAGAGCCCCTGCAGCAGCCCTTATCTAGCCCAGACATCCCTCACGAGTGAGGCTCTGATGCGCGAGTTACCGCCAACCCTCCGTGCCGTATCCGATATCCGGTTGCGCTACGAGCACTTCGGAGCCCTGGCTTGGCGTACGGAACCCCGAAAGATCTTCCAGCTTGGCCACGAAACCGCGACTCTGCTGCGCCTGCACGACCAGCCTCGATCCGCGGCCGCTGTCGTGACCATGGGGGCCGTGTTGGGAATTCCCGCTGACGAGTGCCAAACCATTCTCAGCGGCCTTTATCAGCGGGGCGTGCTCATCGCAGTCGATGCTCTGCCGGTCTCGCTTACCGACGACGACGTACGCGTCACGGTTTCTCGGCAAGCCGAGCTCACCCCGACCCGCACGGTCTTGAAACCATTTTGGGCGCACATTCAGCCATTCACTCGCTGCAATCAAAATTGCATTCACTGCTATTGTTCCGGTGGCCCGAAGGCCGACCCGTTCCTGCTTCCGGTGGTCGCGTGGTGTGACATTATTTCTCGGCTTGATCGTTATGGAGTGTTCGATGTATACGTCACCGGTGGGGAAAGCCTGTTGCTTGACGGGTTTTTCGACATCGCCGAAGCTATTCTTGACCGGGGCATGGGTTTCGGGGTATCGACCAACGCCACCCTGCTGTCCAACCGAATACTCAACCGACTGCGCGAGCTGCGCATCGGCACGGTGCAGGTATCCCTCGACGGCGGTAACGCTGCTCTTCACGAGCTTATCCGCGGCACGCCGGGCTCGTTCACCCGCACACTCGACGGAATCGGCCGCATCGCAGCGTTCGCCGAGCCGGTCATCAACACTGTCGTCAACCGCCTTAATCTCGACGGCCTGGAGGACGTCGTCAAGCTGGGCTTGGACCACGGTTGCCGACGGTTCAAGTTCTTTCCGCAGAAACCGGTCGGCCGCTCTGGCCGCGACTTGACTCCCGACGACGCAGAGATCATGGAGCGGCTGGTGCCCGAGTGCGCCCGCCTCGTCGGCATTCACGGTGTCGAGATCGAGACGATCAACCCTGACCGACCCTGTGGTAGCGGCAGTATCGGCTTCGCGCTCGATCAACGTGCCGACATCTATCCGTGCATCTTCGGGATCGAGAACACCGCTCTGCGCTGCGGCAACCTGCTCGATGACGGGCTGGATACCGTGTGGTTCGGCTCACCGGTCCTGGCTCGGTTCCGGGGGGACGTGGGCACGCCATGCCGCCGGTGCGAACCGTGATCCCGCTCAGCCCGCCAGTTCGGGTGCTCCTCTACGCGCCGACCTTGCATGAATCTGGATTCAAGCAACGGCATATTGATGGTGAGGCGCTCGTGCTGTACGCCTATCTGAAGGCCACCCACCACGACTGCGTACTGCTCGACGCCTACTACCGTGGGCGGCCTGCACCGGATTTTGCCACTGTGCTGACCGAGGGTCCCTCGTTCGATGCCGTAGTGGTGCACTTGTGGACATCCGACGCCTATGGACCGAGGCTGCGGCAGATCGCCAATGAACTCGCCATGGCCCGGCTCACCTACGATGTGCCCGTCATCGGGTTCGGGCCGCTGGCGACCAGCGCACAGCATGAGCTGCGCGACCATGGCGCGATTGACCATGCTGTCGGGTTGGCACCGGCCACTGCACCCGTACCCCTCCATATCCCGGTGGCCCGGCTGATCGGCGACATGGGTGCCCATCTCACCCGCCATACCCCGCTCACCGGCCTGACCAGCAGCGACGTGCCGTACCCGCCGGATGCGGTGGTCTCGGTCAGCGCCAGCCGGGGCTGCCGCAGCCGCTGTACCTTCTGCGCCTACAACGCCGACCTCGGCGGTGGGTGGCACGAACTATCCGTCGCCGCCGCCGTCGCTGACCTGGCCCACCTGCACCGACTCACCGGTGCCACCCGGTTCGCCTTCGCCGACACCGACTTCGGGGGCACCCTCGATGCCTGCCATCGGCGCGCCCGTGCACTCCGCGACACCCTCGCCGCGCAGGGCCTGATCGGCACTGTCACGCTCGCGATCAATATCCGGTCCGAAACCCTCACTCCGGACACGGTCACGGAGCTCGCCGAGGCTGGGGTGCGCACGATGCTCCTCGGCGTCGAGTCGTTCAACGACACCACCTTGCGCCGTCTGTACGGCAAACGCCAGGACCTCGACCACCTGCATCGTATTGTCAGCGCTGCCGATGCCTGCGGAGTCACGACGGTCGCGAGCTACATCTTGTGGCATCCCTGGCAGAGCATTGACAGCCTGCGTGGAGAGCTGGCCAGCATCGACGCTTTCGGGCGCCACCGCATCGCGCAGTTCATGGCGCGTAGTCGCCTGTTGGTCATTCCCGGCACCGCGATCGAGCAACGTATCCGCCAGGCGGGTCTGCTTGATGCTGCACCATTCCATCGCCGGTTCCGGTTCGCGGACCGGGCCGCCGCCGAGCTCCACGACGCACTCGTTCACCGGTTCGAAACCACCACCGCGCCCGCCCTCGCGCGCCTGTCCGAGGAGCGCCACGGCGATCTGGCCATGCTTGCCCGCCTCAAGATCGACGAATGGCAGTGGCTCACCGACGCGGCCGGTTTGGGCATCAATGCTCCTCGCCCTCAATTCTGATACCCAGAGCGGCGGCGAGCGTGTACGACAACGTCACAAGGTCGTGACTGCGCACGAAAGCACCCTGCCAGCTCGTCACACCACCGATATCGACGAGCACGCAGTGGGCGAATCGGGCGCCTTCCATATTCGCTTGAGAGAACTGTGCACCGGTCAGATCGCAGCCAATGAACTGAGCACCGCTCAGGTCGGCTTTGATGAAGTCAGCACCAGTGAGATTGCACCGTTCGAACTGTACTCTGACGAAATCAGTGAAACGGAAGGAAGAAAGGTCGAGTCGTGACTCGGTAAACCGCGCATCGCGGAGCAACCCGTCGGTCCAGTGAAAGCCGGTCATCCGCAGCACGGATAACTCGGCCCGCACTAACGACGACTTCTCGCCCCGCAGATTAGCGAGGTTGCTGTTCTCAAAAAAGCAGTCGGTGAAGACCCCACGGCCAAGCGTCGTGCCACTGAGATCGACGTCCTTGAACCGGCACTGCGTGAACTCCACTGATTGCGCTGACCGCCCGGACAGGTCGATGTCCGCGAAGCTGAGACCCTGGTGCGCTGCGTCGCTCTCGAGGTCGTGATCAGGCAGAACAGCAAGACCAAAGGATGTCGGCCGGACTGGATTCATAGGCAGCCTGGCCGGGGTGCTTACACCACCGCCACGACATGCATGCGAACGACGAGACATGATTCTCACCTTGGTGTCAAGTGTTGAGTGCACCACCAGCCTCGACCAGGAATTTGTTGAGGACTTCGGTTGGTTTGAGCCAGCCGAGTGTCTCACGTGGACGGTCGTTGAGTTCGTCGGCGATGGCGTCGA
>JBQTGW010000266.1:0-9926 GCA_052390495.1 Pseudonocardiales bacterium | reverse complement strand
GGGGGGGGGGGGTGATCTTCTCTAGACGTGCCCCCTCCGGGGGCGGTGCCGCCGCGGTTCTGCCACCCTCTCCCCCATACCCCCCCACCCCCCATTCCCGGGGCCCGACCGAAGGGAGGCCAAGTTGTTTGAGCTGACTGCGGAACACGCCGCACTACGCGCCACCGTGGAGGACTTCGCCCGCAAGGAGGTCGCCCCGGTCATCGGGGACCTCTACGAGCGCTGCGAGTTCCCCTACGCCTTGGTGGCGAAAATGGGCGCGATGGGCCTGTTCGGCCTGCCCTTCCCCGAGGAGTACGGCGGCATGGGGGGTGACTACTTCGCGCTGTGCCTGGCGCTGGAGGAGCTGGCGCGGGTGGACTCGTCGGTGGCGATCACGCTGGAGGACAGTGTCTCGCTGGGCGCGATGCCCATCTTCCGGTTCGGCACCCCGGAGCAGAAGCAGCGCTGGCTGCCGGGGTTGTGCGCGGGGGAGCGGCTCGGGGCTTTCGGCCTCACCGAGTCCGGCGGCGGCACCGACGCAGGCGCCACCCGCACCACCGCGCGGCGCGACGGCGACGCCTGGCTGATCAACGGGTCGAAGGCGTTCATCACCAACTCCGGCACCCAGATCACCAGCGTGGTGACCATCACCGCGATCACCGGGGTCTACGGCGGTCGCAAGGAGATCTCCGCGATCATGATCCCGGCCGGTACGCCGGGTTTCACGGTCTCGGAGAAGTACTCCAAGGTCGGCTGGAACTGCTCGGACACCCGTGAGCTGTTCTTCGACGACTGCCGGGTGCCTGCGGCGAACCTGCTCGGCGAGCGGGGCCGAGGCTACGCCCAGTTCCTGTCGATCCTCGACGAGGGACGCATCGCGATCGCCGCGCTGGGCGTCGGGCTGGCCCAGGGCTGTATCGACGAATGCGTGCGCTACGCCCGGCAGCGCTATGCGTTCGGCCGCGCCATCGGCAGCTATCAGGCGATTCAGTTCAAGATCGCCGACATGGAGGCGCGGGTGCACACCGCCCGGCTGGCTTATTACGCCGCCGCCGCGCGAATGCTGCGTGGCCAGCCATTCAAAAAGGAGGCTGCGATAGCGAAGCTGGTGTCCTCGAACACCGCAATGGACAACGCCCGCGAGGCCACCCAGATCTTCGGTGGATACGGCTTCATGAACGAGTACCCGGTGGGCCGCTTCTACCGCGACGCCAAAGTCCTGGAGATCGGCGAAGGCACCAGCGAAGTCCAGCGCATGCTCATCGCCCGTCACCTCGGCGTCGGCTGAGTCGGCGAGGCGGTGCGCTCAGCCTCGTCTGCTCCGCAGCTCTGTCAGCTGCTTCCCGATGCGGCCGGTGTGGTCCCGCACCTGCTCCGCGACCTCCGTGCGTTGCCAACGCGCCCGGCGGTAGGCGAATTCGGCCGTAGCTGCGGCTATTCCGCAGGCGAACAGCGCCACAATCACCGGCAGCCATAACACAAGCCTCGCCAGCGCGGCGGCCGTCATCAGTCCCACGCTCCCCGCCACCCACACCGTATAGCAGCTGAAAGCCCACGGATGGTCGGCCATCAGCCAGCGCCATCTGCCACGCGCCGCGTCCGTGCACAGCGCGGCACCAGCGGCTCTCAGGTGTTCGAGCTGCCACTCGGCTCTGTGGAGCAGTTCCCGGGTCGGCCGGTGCCGTGGCCAATCCCTGACCTGCCGCTCGAGGCGCGCGAGCTCCATACGGACGGGAGCGGCGTGCACCGGTTCCGGCAGCCGCTGAGGCCAATTCTTCTCCCTCCTCTCCTCGTCCTTGAAATTATTGCGGATCTTCACCACCACGTACGTCGTTCCCAATAGGGCCATGAAGATCAGGATAGGGATAACTTCGGGCGCCACAGGTCCGCTTATAATCCAGCTCACGCTGAACAGGGTGAGGAGGACGCCGGCTGGAGCGGCCACTCGCGGGTAGTACTTGTTAGGCGGCATGTCCTGCAGGGATTGATCAGTGATGTAGAGTGGCTTCTTGAACAGGAACATCAAGAAGACCATGATTAATGGGGCGAGCATCAGCGTCATCAACCAGGGGACGAGGTACGCCACGAACTCTCTCGCCGAAGCGTGATCAGGCAGGAACCAGACCGGCGCAACGAGCCCACCTACGGTGAGACCTGCGGCGAGGTAACCAATCCAGCGCCGCGGCGGGGTCGGTGCAACGCTCTCCGGCTCGCCTGGCTCCCACGGCGATGCGAGAACAAGCTCCAGCTTCTGGACGAGCGCCTCGATATCGTGCTCCCACGATTCGTCGCGTATCTCGTGCGCCTGACGATAGGCAACCTCGCGAATCGACGGCGGCCACGCCGCTGGCGTGGGTGCCTGCACTCCGTTCAGCAACAGCGGAATGATCTTTTTCTGGTGTTTCAGCGCGAGTTCGAGCTCTTCGAGGACCCAGTCTTTGCCGCTGCGGCCGAACTCCGTGAGCCACTTCTGGTGGATGATAGCGATCACCACCTCGGAGTCGCGCAGGCGTTCCGTCAGCTCGTCTCGAAAGTCTTCGCCCACGTCGATGGAGTGCCGGTCCAGGAAGACCTGGCCTTCGCCGAAGTAGGCGACCAGCCGATCGCGGAGTTTCTGCGTGAACGAGGCACCCTCGCCGCGCCGACGATAGTTGATGAAGATCCCGCCCATCTCGCCCCTCGCTGTGCGGTGATTGCGGACGTTACACGTCACGCCGTGAGGTGATACGTTCACCCTATAGTCTGCACTTCGTGTCCTGGAACGCAAGGCGGTGCTTCGTGCAATGCCCGTCATGAAGGTTCGCTGGGTACGGCACGGCCTGGTCGGCGTGGCCCTGGTCGTCGTGGTCGCCGCAGTGCTGCAACTGGGTGGTGTGCTCCCCAAGCTCGACCCGTTCGGCGTGGAGACGGTGGATCGTAGCCAGCCAGCTGTGCTGCAGGCGATCAGGGATCTGAGCCAGTACCACGCCGCGGCCGGTGACTACCAGGTCATCATCGACATCGAAAAGGACGTGCGGTACTTCCCTGCGCCACTGGCGGGTGAACGGGGGCTGTTCGTGGGAGCCGGCTCGGTCAACGCATACGTCGACTTCGGTCGGCTGGCCGAGGACTCGATCGTCGTGTCACCGGACCGGAAGTCAGTCGAGCTGAGGCTGCCGGAACCGGTGCTGGACAAACCGAATCTGGACCAGCAGCGCAGCTACGTGTACAGCTGGGAATGCGGATTACTCACCTGCCTCAACGCGCTGGTCGAGATTCCTGACCAACAACAGTTCTACGTCGCCGCGGAACAGCGGATCGCCGACGTGGCACAGAAATCCGGGTTGGTCGGCCAGGCCAGGGAGAACACCAAGGTGATGCTCACCGGAATGCTGCAGGCACTGGGATTCCAGGTCACCATAGTGGAGAGCAGCTGACCCGGATGAGTGGGATCTTCGTCGGCCCGGGAATGTCATGTGTCATGAGAATCGTCTTGGCCACCCTCGTGCTGACCGGATGCGCCGAAAACACCATTGATGTGTCTCCCGCTTACGCCGCCGCCGCGCGAATGCTGCGTGGCCAGCCATTCAAAAGGGAAGCCGCGATAGCGAAGCTGGTGTCCTCGAACGCCGCAATGGACAACGCCCGCGAGGCCACCCAGATCTTCGGTGGATACAGCTTCATGAACGAGTACCCGGTGGGCCGCTTCTACCGCGACGCCAAAGTCCTGGAGATCGGCGAAGGCACCAGCGAAGTCCAGCGCATGCTCATCGCCCGCCACCTCGGCGTCGGCTGAGACTCCGAGGTGGACTAGCCTCTCACTGTCAGGCCCAGGGTGTGACCCAGGCCCAGGGTGTGACCCAGGCCCAGAGTGACCCAGGCCCAGAGTGACAGAGTGCAAAGGGGTAGGCCTGTGACCGGTAGTGCATGCGCGGATGACCACGAACAGCCTTCGATGATTGACACTAGCGTGTCGCATTCGGCTCGGGTCTGGAACTACTGGCTCGGCGGCAAGGACAACTACCCGATCGACCGTGAGGTTGGTGACCAGTTTGCCGCTGTCCAGCCGGGTGTCATTGATGTCGCCCGTGCGTCCCGGGCGTTCCTGGTTCGTGCTGTCCGGTATCTGGTCGGCGAGGTGGGAATCCGACAGTTCCTTGACATCGGTACCGGGTTGCCCACCGCTAACAACACCCATGAAGCCGCCCAGGCGACTGCGCCGGAATGTCGCATCGTCTATGTCGATAACGACCCACTTGTTCTGGCTCATGCTCGCGCACTGCTCACCAGTAGTCCGGAAGGCGTGACTGATTACGTCGATGCTGATCTGCGTGACTCTGACACGATCTTGCGGGAAGCGGCCCGGACGCTGGATTTCACCCAGCCCATCGCGCTGATGTTACTGGGGATCATGGAACACATCATGGACAACGGCGAAGCGTATGCGATTGTGCGCCGGCTGCTTGACTCTTTGCCCTCGGGCAGTCATATGGTGCTGTACGACCCTACTACGGAAATCGATGGCGAGGCGACACTCGAGTCAGCCCGGCTCTGGAACGAGAGCGGTGGAACCCCGCCAGTAGCGATCCGTAGCCTCCAGGAGCTGACTACTTTCTTCGACGGTCTGGAGTTGCTGGAGCCGGGAGTGGTCTCGGTACCGCTGTGGCGACCTGATCCCAGCGACATCGGTATGCGGGTCGAAGTGAATTCATTCGGTGGTGTAGGGCGGAAGTCCTGAGATCAGCGGTAATTGTAGGACCATCGTCGCGTAACGGGGGGAGTCTGGGAAGGGTTGCTGGGGGCCGACGTTGTGGTAACCCCAGGATTCGTAGAGAGCCTTGACCTTGACATTGGCGGGATCGACCAGCAAGGTGACCCGCTCCTCGACCCGACCAGCCAACAGAGTCTCGTGCAGGCGGGCGGCCAGGCCAGTGCCCCGCCACGGCACGCGCACCATCAGCTCGAACAACGCCAAGGTCCTCTTGCCGGTTTCGGCCGTGTACTCCAGTGGTAACGGAGTGAGCATGGGGCTCCACCAGCGGGAGGTCATCAAGGGGGCGGCGTAGGTGAAGGCGGTGGGCTGGTCGTCGTCGTAGGCGATGATCGCGGTCCAGCCGGGGGCCTTGGCATGAGAGGCCAGGCGCTCAGCGAACCGGTCAGTGGAGTGGAAGATCCCGTCAGCGGCGTGCACCTCCCCGTATACCGATAGCAGGGCGCCTTCGATGGTGCCCAGGTCGCCGACGGCGTGGCGACGCAGATCGATACTCACAGCAGAGTCCTTGTCGATCTAAGGGAGGTTGGTCAGGAAGTCACACGCGGCCCGAGAGGTGCCCGCCACCCGCGTGAGGGTACGGGTGAACTCGCTGAGCACGACCCGCGCACGACCGGCCGCCTGGACACTGATTGCGGTGGCGGTGTGGCAAGCCTGTTCGACTTCGCCCTGACCGAGCTGCGCGAGAGCGAGGTAGCCGGTGTAGTAGAGCCGGTTGCGTCGCAGGTCGGGACGCAACCGGGTCAGGGCTTGATGCAGGTGGGCTTCGGCCTTGGCCACCTGACCCAGCCGGTAGTGCGTCAGCCCGGCCAGACCCGACAGTTCGGCCTGATCGTAGAAACCGCATCCACGATGGGCGTGGGGCGTCGTGATCAGCGCGGACGAACACCTCATGGGCGTAGCCGAGCGAGCGCAGCGCCGCTTGGCCGTCCCCGACAATGGCCTGGATACCGGCGGCGCGAGCATGCCTGAGTGAGGCGAACAGCGCGTCTCGACGGACGATGCCCATGCGCCCCGCGGCAGCGATTGCTGCCAAGGCGTCCGGATAATTCTTCTGCTGGATGGCCAACAGACTGGTGTGACCCCAAATGCGGTAGCCAATGGCGCTGTCCCCAGACAACCCGGCCAGCTTGAGGGCCTTTTCCACATGCCGCACTGCCTGCTCGTGGTTCTTACTGTCTACTGCTGCGAACAGTGCGGTGGAGGTGAATGCGGCCGCCAACTGGTAAATCAGCGAGCGCACCCGCCCCGAGGCGGCAGCATTCTTGCCGAGTTCCAGGGTGCGCTCGGTGAGGGCAACGGCTCGTGGCTCCAGCCCCGCCCCGCCGTGGCGGTCATCAAGGGTAACCAGAGCATCGAACTCGACTTGCAGTCGTTGAAGGTCCGAGGTCCCCACTCGGCGCGACGCAACCAGAGTGGGCAGGACCAGCGTCCCCCCGGCTGCGGTGAGGAAGCCACGGCGAAGCACGTTCTCATCCTCCTTACCTCGGGTCATCTGTGCAGGCGGCAAAAAACCGAGGTCGGTGGCTGTGCAGCCGAAGACCTTCTCGCATGCCGTACGGGTCAACGCCTGCGGCCACCGGGTAGTCCCGGCCAGCAGGCGCCGGACACTTCGGTCCGAACACGTACCTATCTGCCCAGTGATCTCCTCGATCGCGTGGTTGAGCGCCTCCGCGAGTTCAGCCTGGGTCAGACCTAACTCGGTCATCAGCGCTGCAAGCTGCGTGTTCATGCGCACTCGCCCAGAGTAGTGAAGAGCCTACTGTCCGCGCAGGAGCAAACGCATACTGTCCGGTTGTCCGTGCCCGCAGGCTAGCCGGTTTGTCCTGTTCGGAGGCCACGGCCGGGCGACATCCTGGTCGGGCGACCGCATGACCGAAACATCGCCACAGAAAGAAGTGAGGACAGATGCCAGTCACGGTAATCCTCGACCCGGACCCGCTGGTTTCGAGCGTGCTACCCGCCGATCTCGGTCGATTCCGTATCAGCAGCGACACAGCCTCAGCGCGAGGTGTACGGCCGTTCGGCCTGACCCGTACCACCGTAGTGCCCAGCGAACGGGCCGACATCATCAGCAGTCTCCGCTACGACTCGGTCCGGCAGGTCACGGTTGACGATCACGGGGCGCCGATTGTCCATTCGGCGAAGGGACGACCGACGACCAACAGTGACAGCACGACCAAGGAGGACAACCAGGAGTGGACCGACACCGATCCCGACGACTGACCATCGTCGATTCCTATCGATGACCCTACGAAGGAGGTGAACAGGGGTGTCCGTGGTGGTCATCACTCGCCGATACGACCCCACGGCCGACCACGTGATCCTGCGGTTGGCCGAGCGTGAGGTGGCAGTAGCCCGGTTCGATCTGGCCGAGTTTCCCGCCGAGCTGGTGGCCACCGGCTTCCTTGCCGGTGATGGCGACCGATGGAGTGGAAAGATCCGCACGGCGCATCGGACAGTGGAGTTGGATGAGGTGGGTGCGGTCTGGTATCGCAAGCCCACCTGCTTTGCCTTCGACGCGGCGATGACCGCCACGGAACGTGCCTGGTCCGAGCGGGAAGCCAAAGCTGGGTTCGGCGGCCTACTGGCCGCCATCCCGGCAAAGTGGATCAACCACCCCCACCGCATCGCCGCGTGCGATCAGCGGCCCGTCCAGTTGGCCGCCGCCGTGAACTGCGGTCTGAGCGTGCCAGCGACGATCGTGACCAACGATCCGAACGAGGCCCGGGCGTTTTGTGCCGACCATCCCGATGGGGTGATCTACAAGAGCCTGCGTGGCGGGCCCCGCACCGAGGGTGGCGATGTCGTCGCCCTTTACACCACCGTCGTAACCGAGGGCGACATCACCGATGACGTGCGGCACACGGCCCATCTCCTGCAGGCCGCCGTGCCGAAAGCCTTCGAGATCCGTCTGACCTGCGTCGGTCAGAAGCTGTTTCCCCTGCGTATTGAAGCCCGCACCCCGGCCGGGTGGATCGACTGGCGCGCTGACCACGACGAGTTGGACTACGCTATCACCGACATCTCGGACCACGTGGCAGCCGGAGTCCGAGCAATGATGAAGCACTTCGGCCTCGTCTATGCCGCCATCGATCTCATCGCCACCCCCGATGGGGACATCGTTTTCACTGGGGACCTGAACAGCAATGGACAATGGGCCTGGGACCACCCGCTGCGCGAGTCGATCGCCGACGCTCTGGCCGACGAACTGGGAGAACACCACTCGTGACCACCGTTGTTGACCGCTCTGCCCGCCTGCGCGCGGCGATGACCCAAACTCTCATCGACCGGGGCGCGCTGACCGATCCAGGCTGGTGCGAAGCGTTCGCCGCCGTCCCCCGCGAAGTATTCGTCCCCCGCTTCGCGCGCCGCGAGCAGCGCGGTGCCCTCGTAAACTACGACGTCACTGACCCCGGCCAGGCCGAAAAAACCTTGGGTGCCGTCTACTCGGACACCTCTCTGCTCACCCGGTTCGATGCGGGCGGCACTGCGATCTCCAGCAGCACCCAACCCTCCCTGATGGCGATCATGCTGGAGCGTCTGGACGTCTGCGATGACATGACCGTGCTGGAGATCGGCGCCGGAACCGGCTACCACGCCGCCCTGCTCGCTCATCGACTCGGTGATGCCAGGGTGACCAGCATCGACGTGGACCCCGATCTGGTTAGCACCGCGAAGGAAGCCCTCAACGTGGCGGGCTACCAGCCCACCCTCCTGGTGGGGAACGGTGCTGGCGGCGTTCCTGGCCGTGCCCCGTTCGACCGCATTATCGCCACCTGCGGTGTCTCCCGTATCCCGCCCACCTGGCTGGCCCAGGTGCGGCCCGGTGGGAAGATCCTGGCCAACCTGGGTCTGGGTCTGATCCTGCTGACCGTCGATGAGGATGGCACTGCGACCGGCAGGTTCGATACCGAGCCCGCCGCGTTCATGCGCCTGCGCCACGACGCGAGCGACATCGACCTGCCTACCGCGGACCTGCTGGCCCTCGCCGACGACCAGGGTGCCGCTGTGCGTAGCGTCGAGTGGCTCGCCGAGATTGACGACCCGGTGGTCGAGTTTCTCACCGAACTGATCCTGCCCGGAATGCGGCGGGTCACTGTCCACGCCGCCGACCGCGTGCAGGTACTGGTCGACTCGGCTACCGGCTCCTGGGCTAGGGCCACCGAACACGGCGATGCCACTACCACCCTGGCCGAGGGTGGCCCCCGCGCCCTGCGGAGCGAACTGGCCGCAGTGATCGCCGACTGGCGGGGTCTGGGTCACCCGGCCGTGGCCGATTACGCCCTGCTGGTCGATGCCGACGGCACCCACCACCTGCACCACCCCGCCACCGAATGGGCGCTGACCCTCGGCGAGTAGCGACCCGGCGCAGCCCGCGGCACGATTTGATCCGCATTCCGCGCACGCGAGCGTGCTGACCAGAGTTATCAGCCGCGCTCGTGCATATGTCGCTCATGCCTGAGTGAGGCGAACAGCACGTCTCGACGGACGATGCCCATGCGCCACCCAACTTGGAAGATTAGGTGCAGCGGAGTTCAGCGGAGTGAGGGTACGGCTCGGCGTGCCAAGGACATCGACCCCAGCAAGTACGGCCCACCGCCCGATGACGACGAGTGAGCATTTAGTGGCTGAGCTCGAGGCTGCGCAGGCGCTGCCGGTGTCCCGGCGGTGGCCGAAATGCTGGACTGCCTTGAGGTCTGCGACGGGCAACGGGTGCTGGAGCTTGGGACTGGGACCGGCTACAGCACCGCCTTGCTCGCGCACCGGATCGGCGCCACTGGCTGTGGTTCGCCGACCACGCAACCGGATCATGGGCCATCGCCCGGTATGACCGCTCCGGTGGTCCCTACCAGATCCACCAGTACGGCCCACGCCACCTGTGGGATGAGATTGAGGACGCCTACCGGTGGTGGTGCGACCAGGGTGAGCCACCATTGACCCACTGGCGGCTGAATATCAGCAGCGACCAGCAAACCACCAGCCTGACCACAGCCCCCTGATCACTTCCCCTTCGCCTGCCGGGCTATCCGCAGGTATTGCTCATGAAAACTCTGGGCGATCGCTTCCCGAGGGAAACAGGTCATGATTGCCTTGTCGAGTTCACCCGCCCGAGACAGCACCGAATCGACCACTCGCGCCGAGGACAGTGCTTGGCTGCCGTGTGCCGTGGCCTCGTCAAGCGATCCGAGGT
>JBQTGW010000265.1:0-6193 GCA_052390495.1 Pseudonocardiales bacterium | reverse complement strand
CCCCGGGACACTGCTCATAACGACAGCCAACCCCCCGCCGCAAGCCGGCGGGGGTTGGCTGTCGTTTGAGACCACCCGGAGGGGGGGTGGGAGTCCATGTAGAGGCCCCCACCCGGCGAAAGGCGGGGCGGCGGGCGGGGGGGCCCGCATTTTGCCTGGTTGGGGGATCTTCAAGTACTACCAACCCCCCTCCGGTTTGTCTCAAACGACAGCAAACCCCCGTCGGCTTGCCGACGGGGGTTGGCTGTCGTTATGAGCAGTGTCCCGGGGGGTTGGTAGTCCTTGAAGAGCCCCCAACCCGGGGCTGGCGGGCATCCCAGAGCACCGCCCGCCTTGTTTAGTTGGCGAAACCGGGCTGCCAACGCTCGGCGATCCTGCGTAGCGGCACGGTGGCGTCCAGCTGACACAGCACACCGAACATTCCGGTACTCACCCGGTGGATCAGCAGATAGCTGGGCGGCAGGTTGAGTGCTCGCCCGGTCCGGAAGTCCGGACTACCGAAACCCCCGATGCGCTCGGCTTGGGCCTGCATCCATGCCCGGGTGAAGTGGAATGTCTCAGTACGCACCGGATCGGCGAATGGGCCGAGGTAGGCCATTACGTCCGCAGCCTGAAGGTGCATGCCGGGCCGGATGAAGCCCTCCATGCGCAGCAGCGTGAGCAACTCCTCCGAACGCTGCTCGACCGCCAACCGGGTCGCTATGCCCAGGCTGCGCGGTGCCCCACCGGGCTGCCTCGCCGCCGCGCCGAAGTCGAGCACGCCGAGTCGCCCGTCCGGCAAGCGAAGGAAATTCCCCGGATGGGGGTCGGCGTGCAACAGCTCGGCGAGAGTAGGCGAGGAGGTGTTGAACTCGGCCAGCTTGAGACCGATGTCGTCGCGATCAGCCTGGGATCCGCTACGGATGATCTGCGCAAGTGGGATTCCGGTGATCCATTCGGAGACGATCACCTTCGGCGCGCTCGCGACAACGGCGGGTATGGCGACCTCGGGGTGGCCGTGAAACGCCCTCTCGAACCTGCGTTGGTGCTCGGCCTCGCTGCGGTAGTCGAGCTCCTCGACCATCCGGTCCCGCAGCTCGGCCAGCAGCGGCTTGACGTCCATACCGGGCACAACCGCCTGAAACAGCCAGCTGAACCGCTGAAGCTGCCGCAGGTCGGAGCGCAGCGCCTCGTCGGCACCCGGGTACTGCACCTTGACCGCGACGTCGCGCCCGTCATGCCACACCGCCCTGTGCACCTGCCCGATGCTGGCGGCCGCTGCGGGCTCCTCGGAGAACTCCGCGAAGCGGCGACGCCACCCGGTGCCGAGTTGTTCGTCGAGGACCCTTCGCACCGCGTGGCGGGACATCGCAGGCGCCGCGGACTGTAACTTCGTCAGCGCCTCCCGGTACGGGGCGGCCAGCTCGTCGGGGATCGCCGCTTCGAACACGCTCAGTGCCTGACCGAACTTCATCGCGCCACCCTTGAGTGAACCGAGCACCGCGAAGATCTGCTCGGCGTTGCGGGCGCTGAGCTCGGCGCTGACGTCCTGCGCGTCGTGTCCAGCCAGCCGCTTACCCCATCCCGCGGCGACTCGCCCGGCCACCCCGAGCGGAAGGCTTGCGAGCCGGGCAGTTCGCTGGCTGGCTCTACGAGGGATGTCGGTCACTTTGTGATTGTCTCCTGTTGCCCTGAGTTTGTGCACCGGGTCGGGTCGGCGAACATCGCCGGATCTACCGGGCGCCGAGGACTTTCCAGCGCCCAGGATGGATCGGCGGCAGGCGAGATGTCGGCGTCACCGCCGCTGTAGGTGATCAGACCAGATCAACCGCCTGGACGCCATTGCCGCGTCACCTGACAATCCATCGAATACCTGTCTGTGTCACGGTTGCGCCGCCGGGGACGCATATCTGGATAAACGCCGGTGTAGCAACTCATCCGGCGCCGCAGCCACAGCGCGGATGGGCGGGCCGGTGGTGCCTGCGGAACCTGCCGTGCACCGGGTCCAGCTCCAGAACTGCGCCCCATGTCGGGGGGACCGGCAGACCTGCGCCCGGCCCCGCAAGGGCTGCGAGTACTTGCTCGGCGCTCAGTGCCGCGGCGAGCAGGGTGGCGGCCAGGCCAGCTACCGGAATCCGCCCGACCAGCTGAGCGGCCAGTTTCGGCCAGGCCAGGTCCACGTCGGCCCGGTGGAGTTCGGCGCAATGTAGGCAGCTGCTGCGCCCCGGCCACACCAGCGGGCCGACCGCGACCGCACCCTCAAGGGTGTAGGCCATCAGGTGTGGAACCCGGTTCGCTACCAGTTCGGTGACCACGGCTGGCTCGGGCACCAGCACATCGGTGAGTACGACCAGGTCCGGCACGGGCTGATCGCGAACCTGGACATGGGGCGCGGCACGGCGCACGGCGTCCGCTGCCGCGGCGGCCCGTGGTCTGCTGAGGTCGTCGGGCAGGTAGCCGGTGCCGAGATCCCCCGGGCCGACAGTTCCGCAGGCTTGCACGGCGAGTTGCCCGACTCCGGCTGCGGCCAGCGCGGTCGCCAGCGCCACCGCCATCCGGCCGGATCCGACGACCCGCACGGCAGCCGCGCGCCGCTGTCGCAGTACATCGCGCGCTGCGCAGGTGGTGTGCACCGACCAGCTGGCGGCCTCAGCGGCCAAGGCCGTGCGGTGCCAGCTCGCTGGGCCGTTGTCGGCGGCTGCAGCGTCCTGTACAAGGCCTGCCCGGCGCAGGTCGGTAAGCATCCGCAGGCCCTCGCCGGGTGGCGATCCGGCGGCCTCAGCCTCCGCCAGCAGGTCTGTTGTGCGGCGGATGCCGTCCATCTGCCGCAGCAGGGCCGCGAGCGGTTGCGGCAGATCGTCGAGGACCATGGCGCGTTGCGGGTCCAGGCCGAGTTGGAGTGCGGTCGGCGACCGCCAGAGGACCGCGCGGCCCGGCGCGAGTCGCAGTCGTTCGGGGAGTTCGGACGGCGCTGGGTCGGCGTGCGGGGCGTGAGTAGACAGGTTCATAGCTGAGCAGCCTGCGCCATTCGTTCCAGCGGCTCAACCGGTTGTCCACAGCCCAGCCTGTGACTGTGGACAACCGGTTGACGCTGAGGGGATCAGACGTCGCGAGTACCGGCGATGGGTGATCATTTCGATGGTTGGTCGCCGCCTGTCTCGGCCCCACCTGATCCGTCGTCGGCCCGACGCTGCTCATTCGGGGCGTCACCCGCCGTCCGCTCCAGCGCCGCGATCGGGTCGTCCAGATCGGCCGCGAGGCTCGCCGCCCGGCTCGCGAATCCGGCGGGATCGTCCAGGTCCGCCGCGGTGGGCAGCAGGTCGGGGTGGTTCCACAGGGCGTCCCGGCCTTCGATGCCGTGCTGATCAGTGAGCTGGCGCCATACCTCGGCGGCGGCCCGGAGCTTGCGTGGTCGAAGCTTGAGGCCGACCAGCGTGGCGAAGGTCTGCTCGGCGGGGCCGCCGGAGGCGCGCCGCCTGCGCAGCGTCTCGCGCAGTGCGTCGGCACCGGGCAACCGTTCGCCCAGCGCGTCGGCGACCACGATGTCGACCCAACCTTCGACCAGCGCGAGCAGGGCCTCCAGGCGGATCAGCGCGGCCTTCTGTTCTGGGCTGGTCTGCGGCTCGAGGAGCCCAGAGCGCATCAACCGCTCCATGCTCTCCGAGTCGGTCGGATCGACCTGACCTGCCATTTCCTCCAGCGCCGCACTGTCCACCCGGATGCCGCGCGCAAACTCCTCGACGGTGGCCAACAGCCGCTGCCGCAGCCACGGCACATGGGCGAACAACCGGTGGTGGGCGGCCTCTCGGGCGGCCAGGAACACCATCACCTCAGAACCCTTGCGCTCCAGGCCGGTGGCGAATTTCTCGATCGCGTCCGGTAGCAGAGCAGCCGTACCGTCGGGCCCGAGTGGTAGCCCGATGTCGGTAGAGGTGAGCACCTCACCGGCGAGCTGGGCCAGCGCCGCACCAAGCTGTGAGCCGAAGGCCAACCCGCCCATCTGTTCGAACATCGCCACCAGTGGGCCAGCCGCCTGCCGGGCCTCGGCGGGCAGTGCCTCCAGCCACGAGCCTGCCATCTGGCGGGCCACCGGGTCGCACAATCGCTGCCAGGTGGGCAAGGTGCGCTCCACCCAGTCCCGCGGCGCCCACGCCGCGCTGCTCGCCACGCCGGAGAGCAGCGCGGTGGCCGGATCCAGCCACAGCTCGGCCAGGTGCACCGCTTCGGCGATCGCCGTTGCTTGGGCGGCCGACGGCAGCCCGGTGGTGGACAGCCGCTGTAGCGCCATCTGTTTGGCCAGGTCATAGTTCACCGGCCCGGCACTGCCCCCCCTGGTCGAGCTCTGGCTCAGCATCTGGCCAAGCTGGGTCAGCATCTGGCCCAGGGCGCCAACGTCCATCCCGCCTGCCGGGAAGCCACCGCCTGTCGGGAAGGCCCCGAACGGGTTGGCGGGGTCGGGACCGCCTTGGCCACCTTCCCCTGCGCTGCCTTCCCCTGGGCCGCTTTCTCCTGGGCGATGCCGGTCGGGATCCCGGGGGTCGTGGGAACCGAAGCCGAAGGGAAGGTCACTCATGGCACCCACCGTACGCGGATCGAAGGCCCGTACGCTGTTCGGCCGTGAACCGTCGAACGTGGACCCTGCTGGTCAGTCTCGGCCTGGCGATGACATTCGGGCTGCTGGGCGGCTTGGCGAGGGTGCCCTACGTGGCACTTCGGCCCGGACCCACCTTCGACACTCTCGGTGTGGTGGCAGGCAAGACGGTCGTTGAGGTCACGGGCACGCAAACGTATCCGACCGGCGGTCAGCTCAACATGACGACGGTCTCAGTCATCAGGGACGTCACCCTCTACTCGGCGATGGCCTTGTGGGTGTCGGGGAGTAGTGCCCTGGTTCCTCGTGACGAGATCTTCCCACCGAACCTGTCCGAGCAGCAGATCGAGCGGCAGAATCAGCAGCTGTTCCGGAACTCGGAATCCAAGGCTGAAACTGCGGCACTGCGCTATCTGGGTTATCCGACCAAGGCCGTGGTCGACAACGTGTTCGCCGACGGCGCCGCGAACGGGAAGCTGGCGGCCGGGGACCGGTTGCTCACTGTTGATGGCCGGGATATCAGTACCGCACAGCAGGTGGTGGATCTACTAGAAGGGACCCGCCCGGGGCAGACCGTGCAGGTTGGTTTCCGGCGCGGCGACACTGCGGTGCAGGAAGTGATGATTGACCTTCGCGTCGGCTCCAACCCGAATCGCGGATACCTGGGCATCGAGTTGGCCGATCAACCGGACGTGGACTTCGACATTACGATCAGTCTGGCCGACGTCGGGGGCCCTTCTGCGGGTCTGATGTTCGCGCTGTCCATTGTGGACAAGCTGACCCCTGGTCCGCTCGCTGGGAACACCTTCATCGCGGGCACCGGGGAGATTCAGCCGACTGGTGAGGTCGGTTCGATCGGTGGCATCCCGTTCAAGATGATCCGCGCCCGCGAAGAGGGTGCGACGGTTTTTCTGGTACCTGCAGACAACTGTGAAGAGGCTGTGGCGCGCGCACCCGAGGGGTTACAGCTGGTGCGGGTGGAGAGTCTGGCCGGGGCGGTTAGCGCGTTGGATGCTTTACGGGACGGGGCGCAGCCGGCTGGCTGCGCCCCGTGAGTGGCGATGGTGGCTATAGCGACGATCGCCCCTCACGGGGCCCGCCTGCCCCACGACAGTTGGGTGTAGTCAGTGGTGTTCAGCCCGGATGGCACCCGGGTGGCCACCGCCAACCACCACACGGCGCGGGTGTCAATCGTGGACACTGAACTGCTTCTCGACGCCGTTGAGCGACGAATCCCCCGGCCGCTCACCGACGCCGAGTGGGAACGCTACGGTGGCCGCCCGATCGCTCAGCCCGACACGGGAATCGTGCGCAGCACCGTGCCGATCGACCAGGAGTTGCTGGCGGCAGCCCGCCAGCGCGCTCTGCTTCGAGGCCAGACTGTCGGTCAGTTCGTCGAAGATTTACTACGCCGCGAGCTGACGGCGCCCAGTGATACCGATGACCGGTAATACCTCGCTGTCAGAGGTTGTTGTCCTGCTGGTGTCGGCGGGCGGTGCGGGTGAGGAAGTCGGTGATGCGCTCGTCGAGTTCGGCCAGGTGCGGTGAGGCCGAGCGCAGCGGGTGGACTTGGCGTTGCAGGGTGCGCAGGCGGTCGAGAGTGCGGTGGGAGCTGACCTCGGC
>JBQTGW010000264.1:0-2236 GCA_052390495.1 Pseudonocardiales bacterium | reverse complement strand
GCGTGGGCGCGGGCGGCGGCCCACGAGGGGGGGGTGGGGTTCGTCGCCCTGGTGGAGCCTGGGGGGCTGGACCGCCGCCCGGGCTGTGGGGGGCGGCATGCCTGCCGCCCCGCACTGCCCGCAGTGTGCGTCTCCTGGGTGGCGGCGCACCATCTCGCGTCGGTCTATTGGGGAGTGCGGCCCGTGCCCACCACGCACCTGGGGTACCGCGAGCGTTGGGGGCCCACCGCGTGGGAGACGTTGGCGGCCAACGGGCTTACCCGATGGTCGCTGCTGAGCAGCCTCCGCGCCGCGGGGTGCGCGCTGCCGTCCGCCCTGGACCGGCCGGCCGGGGCGGAGCCCGAGCCGCTCGACCCGGCCATGCTGTCCTGTGAGGTGAGACGATTGTGATTCACAAGCCGATCGAGCCCGGCCTCGGGATCCGCCAGCTCGATCAGCGGCCGCTCCGGTTCGCATCCTGGCCAAGGGAGCGCCCAGGCCAAGCCGGACCGGTACACGTCGGCCACGAGCGTGAGGAACCCGGATGACCCGCAAGACCCCAGAGCATCTCCTCGCCGGTCATGATCTCGCCCCGGACCTGGCCCGGCTCGGCGCCTTCGCCGTCGAATGCAGGCTGCACGAAGACGACGACGAATGAGCTCGGCTGACGAACAACATCGCGAAGACATGAGTGACCGACTGCGCCGGGCAGCCGATCACTTCTCGGTCACCCTCAGGGATGCACCGGTATTCGGATGGCGAGATCGCACCGTCGGAAGCCGAGTTTGTGGGACGGCTGGTGAGGGCTGGCTGCGTGTGTCGTGGGCATTGACGCACTGGGCTGAGGGTGATTACTGGACCGGCAACGAGCAGGCCTCGACCATCGTCGGGATACCGAAGCCGCACGTCATGAACCTGTATGAGTGGGACGAACAGGATGCGCGTGTTCGTGCCGAGTTGATGACGCTCATACCAGAGCTGCCATGTTCGGCGACCGCCGAATTACGGGGTGACGTGACTCTGCCGGATCAGTGGTGGCGGGATCTGACATCCGCCCTGGAGGCGCTCGCGCCGCAGAGCACTGACCGCACCGTCCTCACCCAGCGGCAGGCCGACCGGCGGGCACTCGCTTTCTTCGGTAGCGCGGTCGATCCGACCGTGTCACGCTGGTGTACCGCGCACGGCGATCTGACCTGGTCGAACGTCACCGCGCCAGGACTGGCGCTGCTGGACTGGGAATCCTTCGGCACCGCCCCGGCGGGCTATGACGCCGCGACTCTCTACTGCCTGGCTTTGAAGGCCCCCGCCACCGCGAAACAGGTACACGATGTGTTCGCCGAGGTACTGGACAGCCCGGACGGCATACGTTCCCAACTGCTGATCATCGCGCGATACCTCAAGCGGGTCGAGTACGGGGAGTTCAGCGACTTGGCCGACCTGCTCCACAACCACGCCCACCACCTCAAAGCGAAGTTCGACCCGCTCAACCGTCGCTCGGCATTCGTCCCTCAACTGTCCAGTGACGAGGGAATTGTCTCGTGGTAGGCCAGTTCGTACAGGTGCGCTGGTTTGATAAGGATCGACACTTCGACCGGCCGGTCATCGTCGGAGTAGATCACCCGGAATTGGCGCATCACCGGCACGTCGTCGGGCAGAGCCAACCCTTCGAGTTCTTCGGTGGTCGGTAGCCGAGCCGATACGTGATCGATGAAATGCCGCTGGGGGTAACCGAGTTCAGTGAGCGCCACCGGTGCTCCACCCCGGATCTTGCTGCGTCCGGCCAGCGCGGTTCCTGCGGCGATCGAGGCTGGATAGTAGGACCAGGACAGCTCCAGGGGCTCACCGTCGTAGAGCGTCAGCCGGTGCCGTAGCACCGCTGTACTCACCGTGTCGAGGTGCAGCGCGGCGGCCACGTCAACCGGTGGGCGCGCTTCGCTCACCTCGATCAGCCGGTAGGAGTAGCCGTGAGGGCTGGGGGCGAAGTAGTTGCCGACCCGTACGACATGTGGCTGGCGGTCTCTGACGAAGACGCCTTTCCCGGCGTGGCTACGCAAGAAACCTTCCTCCTTGAGTCCGGCGAGGGCACGCTGGATGGTGGTGTTCGCCGTGCCGTAGCGCTCCACGAGCAGCGGGATGGAGGGGAGTTGGACCCCCGCCTTGAGCTCGCCGGACATGATTCGGGCGCGGAGGTCGGCTGCGACCTGGCGGTGCCGGGGTCGTCCGTCCTGTCTGGTGGTCAAGACGGCCCTCCATCGTT
>JBQTGW010000263.1:0-10993 GCA_052390495.1 Pseudonocardiales bacterium | reverse complement strand
CCGACAGCCCAGTGATCGCCTTCACCACCGAACAGTGGTCCGCCTGGCTGGCCGAGGTCACCACCGGCCGCCTCACCAGCACCTAACGCGCCGTCAGCGTCACCGTCAGCCCCGACGCCTGGACCGTGCGCTCCATCGACACCGCCCACACCCTCATCTTCGACGAAACTGAGTGGACAGCCTTCCGCCTCGGCGCCACCGACGGCGAATTCGACCCCTCCCTCTCCCCCGAGCTGGCCTCCACCTGGGTCTCCTGATCTCCGCAACCCAGCTGCAGATTCAGTGCGCCTGAGCACGCTCATCGCCGGAGGTAGCTTCCTTGAGCCCAGAAACCGCACGGTCGAACGCACGTTAGGATCGGACGAGCCCGATCAACCGTCAGACGCGAGGCACCATGACAGAGGCCGACCTGCAGGCCCGCGAAGAGCTATTCGAAGACACACCGACAGGCGTCGAGGTCGAGCAAGTCGAAAGTGATCTGGAGGAGCAGCCAGCGATTGAGTTCCCCTGGTCTCCAGATAACATTCGTGTCAACACCAAGACCTTCTCACTTCGCAATATCATCGACCTGATCGAACAGCGTGACCTGGAGCTCGCACCAGACTTCCAGCGAAACCGTGTGTGGAAGAACCAGCAGAAGTCTAAGCTCATTGAGTCGATTCTTCTCCAGATCCCCCTTCCAGCATTCTACTTCGCTGAGGACAGTGCGGGCATGATGCGCGTCGTGGATGGCCTGCAGCGGCTTTCCACAGTCGCCGATTTCATAGAAGACACCTTTCCGCTAATCGGTCTAGAGTATCTCGATAATGCACGAGGAAAGCGCTTCAGCGAGCTAGCCCCCCTGTGGCGACGCAGAATAAACAATGCGCAAATTATCGTCCACGTCGTCGACCCGACAACACCCGCAACCGTCAAGTACAACATATTCAAACGAATCAACACCGGGGGATCCCCGCTGAATCATCAGGAAATCCGGCACTGCATGAGCAAGCAACGCAGCCGTGATTTCCTGAAACGCTGTACGCACCTGCCCGAGTTCAACCGGGCTACCGGTGGCACGCTGCGGGACCACGTACGCATGAACGACCGGGAAATGGCGCTTCGTTTCTGTGCCTTTTACTTGCTCGGCCAAGGCGCCTACTCCGAACCACGCTTCCGTGCTATGGATCCTTTTCTCGAACATACGACCGAGTTACTCGACAACGAGCAAAAAACTCCAGACGCCCAGCTCGACGAGCTCGCTGAGCGGTTCAGTCTCGCCATGATTAACGCCTATGAGATATTCGGCGAGCACGCTTTCCGGAAGTGGCCATACGGAACCGAATGGCTCAGTCCAATCAATCGTCCGCTCTTCGAAACCTGGTCGATCGTGCTGTCCCGCTATGAGACCGCAGACATTGTCGCCCGAAAAAAGGAGATCGAACGAGTCGCGCGTGAATGGATGACCAATGATCAAGAATACATCGGAGCGATCACATCATCGACTGGCGATCCGAGGAAAGTGAGATATCGTTTCGACCGCACTACGGTAGCCGCTGAGGTGGGACGGTGATCTCCACCCTCGCAATGCGGAACTTCAAACGGTTCCGCACCGTGGAACTCTCGCTACGTCCGATGACGGTTCTCACCGGGCTGAACGGCACTGGTAAGAGTACTTCGATACAGGCGCTCCTGCTTGCCCGGCAGATCGCTGAGGAGCCCGGGACATCTGTGGTGCAGCTCAATGGTCCCTACGGCCTTGCGCTCGGAGATTCCCAGGACGTCCTACGCTTCGACGCGGAGGGCGATGAGATTGAGATCAACCTGCACTGTGCAGGAACTGACTACCGCTACCGGTTTTCATCTCCCGGCGATCGCTACCCACACCTGCACGTAACTCAGCGGCCGGAGACTCCACCCACTGAGTTGATCGGCACCGGCCCGGCGTTCGTGTATCTCATGGCCGAGCGACTCGGGCCGCGTGACTTGCTGTCAGTTACCTCCGTAGAGAGCGCGCGCGTCGGCGTGGGCGAACAAGGCCAATACACCGCCCAAGTGTTGGCGGAGCATGAAACGAGGACCGTACGGGCGCAGCTTCGTCACCCGAACACTGAGCACGGCGTCACGACGCTGCGTACGCAGGTGGAAGCGTGGGCTTCGGATGTCATCAGTCCAGTGCAGATCACGGCTCAGTGGCCACCCGGGTTATCCGCGAGCGTGCTCCGGTTCCAGGAACCCGGACTCATGAGTGAGCCGATCCGGCCGGCGAATATGGGCTTCGGGTTCTCCTACGCGCTTCCGGTCATCGTCGCCGGTCTGCTCGCGCCCGAGGGTGGATTGCTGCTCGTGGAGAACCCCGAGGCACACCTGCACCCGGCCGGACAGTCCCGGCTCGGTCGGTTTCTCGCCCGTGTCGCGGGCAGCGGCGTCCAAGTGGTGATCGAGACACACAGCGACCACACCGTGAACGGGGTACGGCTCGCCGTCGCCGAGGAGCAGACAATCGACTCTCGGGACGTAATCGTGCACTTCTTCGGCAAGGCCGACCACGGGCTCCCTATCTCGATCGACCTGACGGAACACGGCCGCCTCAGCGCGTGGCCGGAGGGGTTCTTCGACCAGATCGAGACCGACTTGGGGAGGCTCGCTCGTGCCCGGCGCGACCAGCGGTGACTTCTGGCCCCGCGTTGTCGTCGATGAGGCCAGCTTCGACTTCCGCAAGTTGCCTGACGCGGACGTGGAGCATGGCTTGGATCAGTTCAACGATGCGTTGGACGCCCTGCGAAGGGACGGTCAGGCACCTGCGGTCTATTCGGACTACCATTCGGTCGAATGCCGTGATGGTCTGGAGCTGGTGCAGCTACTCTACACCCGAGCGACTGATGTCGACCCAGATGTCTGTAGACGCACTGGCGTGCTTCTTGATCGTTGCCAGGAGTGGGATAACGACGCCCCGGCTGGTTGCACACCAATAGACCTGCCTGAGACACCTATTCCTGCCTTCTCCGCCGGCTACGCGCTCGCGATGGCCATCGGCGGCCGGGCAGTCGGATGCCTGGTCTTCCCGGCCTGTTTACGCCGTGATTTTCTGACGTTGAACACCACGTCGACAGCCGTCGACGTCGTGTTCTTTGCGGAGGCACCCGAGGTCAGCATGGTGTGGCGACACGCTTTCGCTCTGGAAGACGTATCCCAACATGAGTTCTTCAAAGTCGCCGCATTCGCGTTCCCGCTACTCGTTTTTCATCCGGATCTCCGATTTGGGAAGTTCATCGGCAGTTACGCCGCAGTGCGCGATCCGGTGGTACGTATTCTCAGCGCCTTGAACGATCACTTCCCACGTGTGTTAGCCGAGCGCCAGGGAATCCCATATGACGTCGCTGCCGCCATGGGTCAGTACGGGGTTGATCTCTCTCCGGAAAGCCCTAGGACGCACGCCAGTGAGGCTTTCATGCGCAAACGTTACGTGACGTACGAAGAAAACCAGTACTGTTGCGAATGGCATGCGAAGATCGAGCGCCACCGCAACCGTATCCACTTCACGTTGCCCGCCGATGGCCCGGCTGGACGCATCCTCATCGGAATCTTCGCGGATCATCTGGACGTGTAAGGCAGCGGTCGCCACCCAACAAGGAAGTCAGCGTCGCCAGTCGGGCTCATGGGTCTGCATCCATTCCAGTAAGGCTTGCGCCTCGGCGGGACCTCGTCCTGGCGCGGTGAAGAGGTCAACGGCGGTTTGACTAGGGGTGGTCCGGCGCTGACGCGCGGATGGCGATGGTCTGGGGACGCAGGCGGGTGGGCAAGACTGCGTTGGTGCGCCGCTTCGCCGAGGGGCGGCGAAGCGTGTTCCACACCGGAGCCAGCCGTGGACAGGGCACCGAGCTCACCGTGCTGGCCCGGCAGATGAGCGTCCTCGGTGTCAGCGGTGTGCGGGACCTGGCGGCGCGCGGGTACACCGACTGGGACGACGCCCTGGACCACACCGCCACAATGGCCGAGCGAGAGCCGCTGCTACTGGTACTCGACGAGTTCCCCGAGCTGACCGCGACCACGCCGGAGCTACCGAACCTGCTACGGGCTTTTCTCGACCGCAGCCAGGGGCAGACCCGGCTGCGGATCCCCGTCCTGATAGGTCACTCCGGGCTCTCCGGAACGGAATGAGCAGAACTGCACGCCGACCTGGTCGGGATGCGGATCGAGAATCGCGAACCGCCCGCCCGGACGAAGCACACGCCACACTTCGGCGACGATAGCCCGCAGTTGTTCTCGGGAGGGCAGTACGACGAAAACGAAACACGTCATCGCGGCATCGACACTCTCGTCAGCCAGCAACGTGGGCGGATGCTCTGGCACCTGATGGTAGGTGACCTGGGGATGAGAGTGCCGCTGCGTCGCGATGGCCAGCATCTCGGCCGAGGGGTCCACGGCAACGACCCGCAGACCGTATCGGTGGGCGATCCGCTGGGCGACCTTTCCCGGCCCGCAGCCGTAGTCCAGGAGTGTCTCGGGCGCATCCGGACCGCCGACGCCGAGTGCGCGGAGCGCGAGCGGGTACCCGAACGCCCAGCCGACCCGGTCGTCGACCTCGACGTAGTCCGCCGACGTGGCCGCATCGTAGGCCGTGTCCCGGTTCGATCCCATACGACCAACCTAGCGGCGCCCGAGTGCACGCTGGCTCAGCCCCGGCTCGGGTCGGCCCGCGGAGCCACGATGACGTTGCCCTGGGGTCGGTGGCAGGGCCACGTCAGGTTCACTAATTGTGTTGCGCTTGTGACGCCAAGCGATGCACCGCGGAACCAGGCGCCCCCGTGAACGCCCCCACTCACCCCAGCCCCTCACCACCCCCATTCGGAGCCGAATCACGGTCCGAGTTCGGCGCTGGAAAGCCATTCGGAGCCGAATGGCGGTTTCTGAGGCGCAGGGACAGCCATTCGGAGCCGAATCGGTGTTTTGGGCACCCCGCAGGGCGCCATTCGGAGCCGAATGGCGGTCTGGGTGGGGGTATGGGGGGGTACTTGAGGTTGCTGTAGGTGAATGTTAAGCGATCATGATGGTGCCTTGGGGTCGGTGGGTGGTTGATGGGCAAGGGAAATCGGTGCGCTGACAGTCGGCGCGCTCTGATCGAAGTGCCCGTGTGACCCAACGAATTCGCACTCAGCGGTCGATCCCGGGTCGTGGAACTCACTGCCCCGCTGCACGAGCACCCCGACGGCGACCGGTTGGCGACCCGGCCGACCGACATGCGGATCATCCGCCGTTGCGGGGAACCAGCCCACCGTCCCATGAATGATCAGGGCTAAGGGGGATCGGGCCGGGCGTGGTGGCCGCTGACCCAGAGCCCAGCACTAGCGACGAGTGCTGCACGTGTGTATGCACCTTCACCGATGCGACTTGTCCTGTGCACAGTGAATCATTTACTCTTTGTACATGATCGGTCGCTGGTTCCGGCGCCGCCGAAACCGATCGGGCCCGCCTGGGGACCCGCAGCCGAACCCGCCACGTAGGCAAACAAGCCAGGATCGTCCGGGGCACGCTCTTGGAAAGTGCCCCGATGGTCCGCCCCGATGCAAGCGCCTATCCGGAGTGAAATCTGTTCTGGTATGTCCTGGGTGCGGCGCTAATTGTGCCCGCTACGACGAGTTGAAGATAGTCACCAGAGTTCAGGTTGAGGATTCCTCGAAGGTAGCCTGTAACTACTGCAAAAAGCGCACGTTCATCTTCGAAAGACACATGGTTTGTACCGTCTGCCGGCGGCTGCTTCCCGATATCAACTATCGGTTACGCATACGTTTCGGCGGGAGCAGTCGACGGAAGGCCACCTAACGACCAAAGGATCGCTAGATCGGCCTCCCCGACAGCAGACTGACTCCGCACCACCGGCCGAGTTGCGGTGGACGTCGTCACCGTCATGGCGCACACCGCGGCCTCGTCGGGGGCGCAGCTCCGGCTGGGATGATCGCGGACATGACCGAGGTACGCACGACCCATACCGCTGACCTGGACAGCGCCACCCTGACAGCGGCCAGAGCCCTCCTCGACGACGTCTTCGAGGAGGACCTGACCGATCATGACTGGGAGCACGCCCTGGGTGGGGTGCACGCGCTGGTGTGGGAGGGGGCCGAGCTGATCGGGCACGCGTCGGTGGTCCAGCGGCGGCTGCTGCACGGCGGGCGGGCGCTGCGCGCGGGCTACGTCGAGGGCGTGGTGGTGCGTGCGGACCGGCGCAGGCGCGGGCACGGTGCGGCGATGATGGCGGCGCTGGAGCGGGTGATCCGCGGCGCGTACGACCT
Organism: Pseudonocardiales bacterium; assembly: GCA_052390495.1. Classification (GTDB taxonomy): domain Bacteria; phylum Actinomycetota; class Actinomycetes; order Mycobacteriales; family Pseudonocardiaceae. The sequence goes on along the minus strand of JBQTGW010000263.1, from coordinate 4,724 downwards.
GGGCGCGCTGAGTGCCACCGACGAGGCCACGGAGCTCTACGCGGCGCGCGGCTGGCAGTTGTGGCAGGGACCGACCTCGGCGCTCACTCCGACCGGCATCGAGCGCACCGAGGAGGAGGACGACTGTATTTACGTGCTTGCGCTGGCCGTTCCGCTGGATCTGTCCGGCGAGCTCACCTGCGACTGGCGTGACGGCGACGTCTGGTAGCCCAACGCAGTCTGCCCTACGCGGCGCGGACCTTACGCTATAGTCGTCGTATAATAGTAGCGCTGCGTTGGGTTGAGAACGGGTGTAATCATGACAGAGTCCCGGGAAGTGAAGCAGACCCCGCGTTCAAACAGCTCAGAGCACGACGCTCCAGGACAGAACGATCAGCGCCGATCTGGTCGTGAGCTCATCGCGCCGACCGCAGGCATACTGGCGATCTCAGCAGTGACGTTGCTGCTCATCGGATTGTTCAGACCATATTACTCGGAGTTCCCCCGGACGACCCGCTGGAACTTGACCGGTACATAATCATGGTATCCACTCTTGTGTTGGTCGCAAGTGGATACACCATTCTGCCCCGGATGAACAGACTGATCGGACTGGGCCTTCTGCTGGGCACGACGGCTGCCTCCATCTGGGCACCGGTGTATATCGCAGGCGTGTTGTCGGACGAGCAGTTTCGGAACGACTTGAATTTCGAGACGGAGTTCTGGCTCCAACTCGTCGGCCATCTGGTTCTAGTAGTCGCGGCCTGCGTCGGCTTGCTGGCTTTGCGACGCTACCCAGCCGCTCGACTCGCGCCCCGGCTGCCTCAGAACGCGCTCGACTGGGTTGTGATCACCACTCTCGGCGTACACGCGGCGGTGACGATGTCCCTCACCTTCTACGCTTACCCCTCCTACCAGATTCCGTATTTTGTCATGTTGGGCGTTACAGTCATGATGGCGTTCGTCATTCCGGCCTGCATCGCATCGCGCCGGTTCGGGCTCTCGCTGCTCTTCGGGTGGATCATGGGTAGCCTGGTGGTCTTCGCCACCAACAGTTACTACCCCATCAGTTACTACCTCATCATTACGGGCATCCTTGGGCTCAGCTTACTGGCGCTATTGGCCGCGGTTCTCGTCCTTTCCCAGACCGAGATCCCGAGTTGAGCCCTGGGAGTCAGGACGGCATCGACACGGGGAATCCGAAGTTGGTGGCCGCCTTGGTCAGCTCGTGGTCGTAGGTGACGAACCCCGTCAGCTCAGCACGGAACGGGTCCGCGCTGGCCAGGCGCGAGGTCGTCGATCAGCTCCGGCATGCCGTGCTCGGTGGGGGGTCGGACCGTTCCGGCTGCGATCATCTGCTGGAGCGTGCTGGGGTTCTCGGTCACCGGGACCATGCGCAGCACCGGTGCTACGGGTGAATACTGACGAAGTGACCGATCACAACGTGCTGGGCGGGGAGCTGGAGCCCTGTGGCACCGATCCCCTCACCGGTTTCTACCGAGACGGCTGCTGCAACACTGGTCCCGAGGACTTGGGGAGCCACACGATCTGCGCCGTGGTGACCGCGGAGTTCCTCGAGCACCAGCGTCGCATCGGGAACGATCTGACCACGCCGATGCCGCGGTACCGGTTCTCCGGGCTGGTCCCCGGGGACCGATGGTGTGTGACAGCGGCGAACTGGCTGCGGGCCCACCATGACGGGGTGGCAGCGCCGGTGGTGCTGGCCGCTACCCATGAACGTGCCCTCGACCTGGTTCCGCTGGCTGCGCTGCGCGAACACGCAGTGGACGTGCCCGCCGATCCCAGCGCTCTCGAGGGCGGACCACCGCCTAGCCGCTGACCGGTGGCGCTGGAGGTGCCAGGCCCGCGAACTGCCCGAAGACTACACCTCGGGCAAATTCGGCTGATAGCTCTCTGGTTTGACGGTGGGATTGCTTGAGCTCAGGAGAGTGAGGACCGCCTTCACTCGTCGATTGATCCTGGCCTGCTCGTCTTCGGGTAGTCCAGAGAGCCCGAGCTTGGCATAGATGGCCAAGATTCCAGGACCAGGTTGGGCTGCCGGCTCAGCCATCAACAGCGGTCTTAACGGGGCTTTCACTCTTTGGATCGGATGTCAGCCCCGCGGTGCCACCGACCTGCATTTCGACATACCCGTTGGCCGATCGAACTTCGGCGGTGGGTGCGGGATCCGCAGCGGTCAGCGCTACCGCCTGCGCCTCGGGGCGGATTTGATAGTGGTGTACCTGAACCTGCGCGGGATCGGCTCCCGCGTCGGTCCGGTGGTCGTCGAGGAGCAGCCCGATCGTGCGGGCCTCGTGGGGGTCGTCGCGCGGCACGAGCACATGGAGCGTGTCGCGTCCGTCGAACAGGGCTCGTCCTGGACCGGTGGACTGCTCCGCGAGGTCGGTGAACGCCGGGTCCCGAACCGGAGCGGTGTCGTAGAGCGCGTCCCGCAGCTGGGGGGTGTCCAGTTCCAGCGCAGTGGCCAACCCGGTGCGGGTCCAGTCCCGGAGTTGCTCCAGCACCTCGGCTGGGTCCAGGCCACTGAGCCGATCGGCCGCTCCGGCGTAGGAGATGACGGTGGGCGGGTCGGGTTCCTCTGGATCGGCGCTGCAACCGACCGACGCGAGCAGGACGCCAGCCGTGAGGCCAACGACCGCCCATCGCTTCCACAGACCGTGTTCAGAGTGTCGCCCACCGAAATCCATGGCCATATAGTGGCCGAACGAACACTTTGGGGAAAGCATCACCCAGATCTGGCGTACAGCCTTCGGGTGATCATGTAACGCAGCGGCGTCCGCAGCACCCGTGGCGCCCGGACGGGTGCCCGCCGCGGATCAGGTGGTGACCAGCACAAGGTCGGCGTCGTCCAGCGGAGCCCAGAAGCTCAGCACCTGATCGAGGCTGGTGTTGACCGGCCAGAAGCTGTGGTCCACGCCGTCCTCGTCGCACGACACGAGGACGGCGTCGCCGCCCGGCAGCGCGAACACCCAGGCCGTCAGGCCGTCCTCGGGATGGAGCAGGGCGTAGATGGTCGGGATCTCGGGCAGGGCGACACGGCGGAGCGCCGGGGCGAAGTCGTCCTGCCGCTCAGACGCCGGACGGTGCTCAGTCATGGGTAGCTCCCCTCGCTGTCGGTGCACCACGACCTCCGCGCACCGCGACCTTGGTGACACGGCGCAGAATCTCGCATCTCGAGTTGTTACGCAAGTTTGAGATATTCACTGTGTAGCGGCAGCGGTGTATGTTCGGCCGACCATGCTGTGAGAGGAGGCCGCCGTGCCGAAGATGAAGCCAGGGCCGACGCTGCGGGCGCAGTGGCTGGGCCAGCAGCTGCGGGCACTGCGCGAGTCCGCCGGGATGACGCTGCGCCAGGCGGGCGACTACCTGCAGCGCGACCAGTCGATGCTGAGCCGCTTCGAAACCGCCGTGCACCCGATCCGCCGAGGCGACGTCATGGCGTTGCTCGACCTCTACGGCGTCTCCGACAACCGCACCCGCGACGGCCTGATCCAGCTCTCCGACGACGTCTGGCGCAAGGGCTGGTGGGACGACTACACCAGCACCGTCGGCCGCCAGTACATCGACATGGTGTGGCTGGAGGCCCGCGCCGCACGCTTGCGCACCTACGCGGCGATGCTGGTGCCCGGATTGCTGCAGACTCGGGAGTACGCCGAGACGCTGATCCGCAACGTGGCCACCACCGACACTCCCGAAGAGGAGATCGAGACGGGGATCGAGCTGCGAATGACCCGCCAGCAGCTACTCCGTGGCGATCAGCCGGTCGATTTCGCCGCCGTCGTGGACGAATCGGTACTGCACCGGATCATCGGCAGCCCGGAGGTGCTGCACCGCCAGCTCACTGTGCTGCTCGAAGCCGCTGAACGGCCCAACGTCGAGGTCCGAGTGCTCCCACTGCGCCGCGGCGCACATGCCGGCTTGGACGGCTCATTCTGGCTCTACGAGATGCCCGACCCCTACCCCGACGTAGCCTGCATCTACCTCCTCGGCGGTAGGTTGTACGTGGAAGAGGACGTGTCAGTGGCCCGGTACCAGCAGGCGTACCATCAGCTCAGCGCAGCAGCGCTCAACAGCAAGGGGTCGGCCGCGCTGATCATGGCCGCGATGAAGGAGCTGTGATGGGCATGACCAGCGGGCCCGGCGTGGTGGGGCCCGAGGAACTGGCGAACGTCGGCTGGCACATCAGCACCCGGAGCGACGCCAACGGTATGAGCTGCCTGGAGGCCGGGCCGCTGCGCGACGGCTCCGGCCGGGTCGCGGTGCGCCACAGCCACCACCCGGACGGCGCGGTGATCGTCTACACCCGCGCCGAATGGGAAGCCTTCACCGCAGGCGTCCGCCTCGGCGAGTTCGACTTCACCGACTGATCCAGCCGCCCAGTCCCACGCGGTGTCGACTTCGGTACGAGTGACCGGCTTGGTCTCGTCTGCCATGGCCACCTGAACCACTGCGTCGAGATCATTCCCGGGGCGTTGATGGCTGACGAGGCCATGCTGCTCGACTTCGCCACAAGCCAAGACGTTCACAGCGTCAGGATAGGATCGCAGCATGAATGAGCTGGCCAAGCACAACGAAGCTCGCCGTCAAGAGGTGATAAGACTTCGCGATCTTATCCGTAAGCGGCGTGCGGAATCGCCGGTCCCAAGTTTCGGTGATTATCCCCTGACCCGGCTACAGGAACGGATCACGCAGGGCCTGCGCGAGCATTCCGGGCAGGCGGACGTGAC
>JBQTGW010000262.1:0-3827 GCA_052390495.1 Pseudonocardiales bacterium | reverse complement strand
AGGAGGTGCTCGTCCGGGCTGTTCCTGTGCTTCTTGCGGGTTGTTCTGCTTTCAAGTTCGCGAGCACGCTTGAGCATGTGGCTCAGCTGAATGCCCGGAACACTCCCCGGGGGCATTCGGGGAAGTTTGTCACTGTCTATCCAGACAGCGATGAGGAAGCCCTCTGGCTGGCCGCGGCGCTGCACGAGGCGACCGCAGGGCTGGCTGGGCCGAGGATCCTGTCTGATCGGCCGTACGCGCCGGGGAGCGTGGTGCACTATCGGTACGGTGCGTTCGTTGAAGAGCGCACGCTCTCCAACGACGGTCTCTACTCATGGGTGATCTTCGACCCGGACGGCAATCCGGTCGAGGACCGGCGAGGTGGCACTTTCCAGCCACCGCCGTGGGCTCCCCGCCTGTTTCCGATCGCTGACTGCCCCGCGGGGAACAGCGCTGCGGATGGAAAGGGTGATGATCAAGGTGTGCTCATCGGGGACAGGTTCTTGGTTCGAGAGGCGATTCGGCATTCCAACAAGGGTGGGGTCTACCGCGCGGTGGACACCGGCACCAGCATTGATGCGGTCCTCAAGGAGGCCCGTCCTTATGTGGCCGCCGACGACACCGGACACGACGTCCGGGATCTCCTCCGAGCCGAAGCCCGGGCGCTGGAAAAGATGGAGCCACTCGGTGTGGCGCCCCAGTTACTGAAGCTCTTCGAGCAGAGCGGGCACGTTTTCCTCGCCGAGGAGCTCGTGCCGGGAGTGCCGCTTCGTCAGTGGGTGATCGACGAGATCCGGAACGCGGGATGGTGCCGCCATGTGCCGGGGGCGCTGGAAATGACCCGGCGCATAGTCGAGCTCATGGATACGGCCCACCAGGCCGGCCTCATCCTCCGGGATTTCAACCCCAACAACATCATGGTGCGGCCCGACGGCGAGCTGCGGCTCATCGACCTGGAACTAGCCGTCACAGTTGAGCAACAGGATGCGGTGACGATCCGGGTGGGCACGCCGGGCTTCAGCGCACCGGAGCAGCTGGAAGGGGCACCGCCAGCCGTCGAGGCGGACTACTACAGCCTCGGTGCCACCCTCTGCTTCGTCCTCACCGGCACGGCTCCCTGCTTCCTCCAGGACCAGCCCAGGAGCCGGCCGCTGCGGGAGCGTCTGGCGGAGTGGCTGGCGGTGCGGGGGGAGGCGATCGACCTTCCGGCTGAGGTCCACACGCTGATCCTGGGCTTGATGGACGACCAGCCCTGGAAGCGGTGGAGCACCTCAGCGGCACGGCGTGTGCTCGCTGTGGTGCCGCAGCAGCCCTCGCGGCGTCAGCCCCGGCCAAACAGCAGCCCGGAGCCCACCACCGGCCAGCTGACAGGCCACCAGCTGACAGGCCACCAGTGGCAGGAGGCCGTCGACGGCTGCGTGAACTACCTCCTCGCCGCCAGGAACCCCGCCGACCGGGAGCGACTGTGGGCCGCGTCCTGTGCCCACGGCCAACCGGATCCGTGCATTCTCCAGCTCGGTGCCGCCGGTGTTCTCGGGGTGCTGACGAGGTATTTCGAGTTGACCGGCGACCAGCGGTTGCCTGAGGTGATCACCACCGCGGGTCAGTGGCTGGCCCGGCGGATGGAGGTAGACGCCAAACGCCCCCCTGGCCTCTACTTCGGGGAAAGCGGCATCGCGTGGTCCCTCTACGAGGCCGGGCGGGCGGTGGGAGATGACCGCCTGGTAGAGCACGCTCTCGCCGTGGCCGGCACGCTTCCGGTGTCGGCGGAGAATCCTGACCTGACCCAGGGCACCGCCGGAATCGGGCTCACGTTCCTGCATCTGTGGCTGCGCACCCACGACGAGACATTCGCCCAGCAGGCGGGCAAGGCGGCCGACGAGCTAATCGCCTCGGCCAGCGAGGAACCCTCAGGCATCAGCTGGGGTGCCCCACCTGGATCCGAATGGCGCCTGGCAGGGGAGCGCTACCACGGATTCGCCCACGGCACCGCCGGTGTGGGCTACTTCCTGCTCGCCATGGCACTGGCCACCGGCCGGCCGGACTGCCTGGCGCTGGCCAACCGGGCCGGAGAAACCCTGCTCGCCAATACAACCCTCACACAGGGGGCGGCATTGTGGGGGTCCCGCGTCGGCGACGACCCAACCGCCCCGTACTGGTGCCACGGATCCGCAGGCATCGCAACCTTCCTCACCCGGCTGCACCACGCCACCGGAGACGACCGATACGCAAAAACAGCCGACCTCTCAGCCCAAGCAGTCATCGAGAATTCCTGGCGAGGAGTACTCGGCCAATGCCACGGCCTGGCCGGCAACGGCGACTTCCTCCTCGACATGGCCGACCTGGCCGACCCCGCCAACGGCCAGCCCTACGAAGCCATGGCCCATCAACTAGCCCGCGTCATCTTCACCCACCGCGCCTACCAGGACAACTCAGTCATATTCCCCGACGAGCACGGCGAACCCTGTCCCACCTGGGGCGACGGTGCAAGCGGGGTGCTGGCCTTTCTCCTGCGACTACGGTACCGCTCACCCCGCATGTGGATGGTCGACCAACTCCTTGAACGGAGCCACCACTCATGACCACCACCGCACCAGTAATCTCCGACCGCTCCAACTTCACCTTCTCGGGAAACGGACGCTACGGCGTATGCCTCAAAACCCATGACGAGAACCTGACCCTGGAAAGCTGGACACTCACCGCCAAGCAAACACGATGCCACTCCCTCACCAACCTTACAATCAGCCGGAAAACCCAGGCTCTACCACTTGATGATGGGCAGATTGTCCTGTTGCACCCGGGAAAGCGCAGCGCTGCTCTCCGACACGAGCTCGCGTTGGTACAACCGGCGGGTGGCAGCTTTTCGCTGCGGTGGCTCGGCTCGATCCCCACGCTGTGGGGGAGCTACCTCCTGCCGAGCCCGAACTCCGACCAGCTCGGCTTCGTCGTCACCTTCGATGGCCTGGAGTATTCGACGATCTGGCGGCTCCCTGCGTCGGCGGGACCAGCCGAGTCGATGATGCAGGTGCCGGGCTTTCTCACCGGAGGTGTATGGCTCGACGGCCAGGCGCGCGTGCTGGGGATCAACCAGACCGTGGAGGGCGCACGGTGCCGCGGCATCACTGTCGACCTGAGGAAAGGGTCGTGGAAACGCGTCTGGTCAGCGTCGGACACGAGCAGTGATCAGATCTTGTTCTACAGCCCACGCTCGAAGCTGGTCATTGTCTCTAGCACCGTATCCGGCCAGCAACGGCTCGGCTGGGCACGCCTCGGCGACCCGACCGTGCACTTTCCCGAGATCTTGCACCGAGCTGGCTATGTACGCCAGGCACTGGCCCTCGACGATCGCGGCGAACGGCTCCTGATCCACGAGGTGACCGGGGCGACATCCCGGTTGCTCATCCATACCCCAGCTGCTGACCGTCTGGAGGTTCTGCCCTGCCCGCCCGGCAGGGTCTCGGCTCCGGCCTCCTGGGTAGGGGATGTGATCCGGTTTCGATTCTCAACTCCTAGCCATATTCCGGAGCTGGCCACCGTGCGACTCGGCCCGGAGCCTGGGTGGTCAGTGAGCGGCGGGCACGAACTCGATATCCAACCCGGCGGACCACCGGCGGAACTGATCACGCTGGAGGGTCGGGCCGGACCCATCGAGGCAATCGTCTACGGCGGCCGAGGCTGGCGAGAGTGCGAACACCTCGTGGTCGCACTGCACGGCGGACCACTCTCGGCGTGGCGGTTCGAGTTCAACCCGCTCTTTCACTGCCTTTCAGCGCACGGGGTGGCCGTGGTAGCACCGAACTACCGCGGGAGCATCGGATACGGGCAGGAACATCTGCGGGCGGTGATCG
>JBQTGW010000261.1:0-3526 GCA_052390495.1 Pseudonocardiales bacterium | reverse complement strand
AGGTGGCGGTGGGTCGTGACGGCTTCGGTGATGGAGTTCAGGGCACCGGTGCGGTCCCCGGTCTCGGACTGGCGGCTGGAGAGGTTGTTCCACCATCCGGCCAGGCGAGCGTGCGCGTCGGGGTTGGCAGGGGCGGCCGGATCGGGTAGACGACGACGGCACGGTGCGGCTGTGGGATCCGATCACCGGCGCCCCGGTCAGTGTCGTCCACGTCGGAGTGGGTGTTCTTGCGCTCTGCCCATTGCCTGCTGGTCGACTGGCCGTCGGCGAGTTCACCCCCGACTACACCGTTAGCTGTATTGCGGTAATGGCCCCAAGCGGTCCTAACCGTCAAGGCGCTGGTCAGTGGCTAGCATCTCATGGGTGGCGTTGGGATCTGCCCTTGATTGAATGGGTTCAGCGCTGCGATGTCGATCAGGTCGCAGGGGTCGGTTTTGGGGACGTTCCGCGTAATGGGATCGGCGGCGGGTGAGTCGTCGGGGGAGGGCTTGGCGGCGACGGGTTCAGGGGTGGGGGGCTCGGTGGTAGGGGGAACCGTGGTGGGGGGAGGCGGCACCGCGGCGGGGGGCGGTTGCGCTTCGCCGGGAGGAGCGGTGAGCGCGTTCACTCCGATCGCCCCGGCGGCCATCAGGGTGGCCAGCGCCGCTGCGGCAACGGCGGTTCGTCGGTGTCGCCACCAGGGCTGCGCGGCCAGGGTCAGCGATTGGGGTGTCAGCGATTGGGGTGCTGACGGCTGGGGCCCGGGTTGGGGGCGTAACAGCTCTGTGGGGTTGGTCGGGTTGGCGGCGAGGCGGGTGAGGAGGTGTCTGGCGGTGGCGGCGTCGGGCCGAACCGAGGGGTCACATTGCAGCAGCCGCAGCAAGAGCGGTTCCAGTGCACCGGAGGCGGTGGGCGGCCGAATGATGCCGCTGCGGATGGCGCCCAGCAGCCGCAGGGTGTTGTCGTCGGCGCCGAAAGGAGGTTGGCCCTCGACGGCGGTATAGAGCGTGGAGCCCAACGAGAACACATCCGACGCGGGGCTGGACTCGCCATTGGTAGCGACTTCGGGGGCGAGATAGGCGGGGGTGCCGCTGATTCCGGTGTGGGTGAGGTGGGCGTCTCCGGCGAGATGGGAGATGCCGTAATCGGTGAGTTTGACAATGCCGTCGGCGGTGATGAGGACATTTCCGGGTTTGACGTCGCGGTGCTCGATCCCGAGGGCGTGTCCGGCGGCCAGGGCATCGGCGATATAGGCGCCGATGCGGGCGACGCGGAACGGGTCGAGCCTGCCGTGGATGCGCAGGAGTTCGCCCAGGCTGCGGGCGGGCAGGTATTCCATGACGAGCCAGATGTCGCCGTCGTCGACGAGGGCGTCGTAGACCGACACGACGTGGGGGTGGCCGCGGAGTTGGGCGGCGAGACGGGCCTCGCGCAGGGTGCGGTCCCGGGTGAGCTGGGCCTGTTCGGCGTCCTGGGAGCTGAAGGAGACATGTTTGAGGGCGACGGTCTGGCGCAGCAGCTGATCTGTTGCCTTCCAGACCACACCCATCCCGCCAGCGCCGATCTGCTCGTGCAGCTGGTATCGGCCGAAAACGGCCGCCTCCGCGTTCATCAAACCCCCTCGTGACCCGCTCGGCTTGGATCAGCGTGACTATGCCCGACGAAGTTCCCCCAGCCGGTACCTAGTCGACTAAGCGCAAATCCCGGCGGAGCGAGGGTAGTGGACAGCGGGAGTTCGAACAACAGGTCGCCGCAACCTACCTCGATCACGGACGCCGGGGCTATCTGCCAGCAGATCACGCACCGCGACGGCGGTGGGTCGCTGGACCGGGTCAGGATGCAGCATCTGCATTAACAGGCCGGTCAAGTGCCCGGTCCGCCGCGGGGCGATCACGACACCGGCTGCGGCGGCCGCCAGCAGCGTCGCCCGGTCGGCTGAATCCGGGAATGGTCCGTTGCCCTCCACCGCGCTGTAGAGCATGGCGGCCAGCGCGAAGACGTCGCAGGCCGGTGACGGTTCATCCGTTCCGAAGGCAGTCTCGGGGGCCACGTGCACCGGTATTCCGGCGCGCACCCCTTGCCGGGTCACCACGGTCGTCGCGAAGCCGCCCACCACTGCGGCACCGTCCCCGGTCAAGCCCACCACACCGGAGTGCAGGTCGCGGTGCAGCACACCAACGTCGTGGGCCGCCGCCAGCCCGCTGGCGATGTCGTAACCCCACCGAGCTGCCTGCTCCGGCGTCACTGGCCCGTGCTCGGCCAGCGCCTCAGTGAGGGTGGGCGACTGCGCAGGCTCGGAGATCACCCACAGGTTGTTCGCATCCAGCGCGGCGTCGAGCAGCCACACCGTATGGCGGTGCCAGCAGCCCGCCATGGCCTGCACTTCGCGGGTGAGCCGGTGGCGAGCGGCCAGGGCCTCCGACCCCGCCAAGCCGGGCATCGGCACCCGGGCAGCGGTGACCAGCTGACCAGACCACTCATCCCGAGCCCGCCACAGCACGCGCGGTGGACGTGCCCTCAGCTGCTCGATCAACCGGTAACGATCTGAGATCAGCCACCCTGTGGCCGTAGCTCTCCCCGTAGCCATGGCCAAGTTCCTACCGGACCTGCTTCGGGACCCCTCCCGAGAACCGGGCAGGTAGATGCTGTGCTGGCCAAATCGGGAAGGCCCAGAAAGCTTTGGCGCATTCCACATATGCTGGTTGCACGCCAGCGGCACGCCAGAGGGGGTGCGGGGGGTCGTGCAGGGGTGGTTGATCCCATGATGATGCGGCTCAGCGTGCGTGACGCGGGAACGTTGGCCACGGGGGATATCGAGGTATCCGCTGAGCCGGCCAGCAGCGTGGCGTCGCTGCTCGCGTCGTTGCCGGTCCGGGTGGGTGATCGCAGGTGCTATGTCGGTAGCGAGCCACTGGATCTGCATCCGCCGGTTCGTCACCTGGCTCGACAGCGAGGTTCAGCGTCGCAAAATCGTCCAGTTCAGCCAGCCCGGAAAGCCCCTGCCGTGGATCGTTGTCATCATTGACGGCTGGGAACACTTCGAGAATCGCAGCGACCCCAACTTCGTCGAAACCTCTCTGTTGGGCACGATGCGCGGGATTATTACGGCCGGAACCCAGTTCGGTATCCACGTCGTGGCCATCGGTGGCCAGGACATGATGTCCGGCAAGCTCCCCGCGCTGTACTCCGAGCGAATCCTGCTGCCCTTCCCGAAAGAAGACGTCCGCCGCCAGCACCTGTCCTCCGGCATGGTCAGCCCACCGGTGTTGCCCGGCCGAGCCATCGACGCCAGCATCGGCCATCACATCCAGTTCGCCCGGCCATCGCTGCCACCGCAGGAACTGATCCACCGCATCACCCAGCAGCAGGGCCACGTCAAGTTCACTGATTGTGTTGCACTCATGACGTCAAGTGATGCACCGTGGAACGGGGAGCCCCCGTGAACGCCCCCGCTGCACCCACCCCCTCACCACCCCCCCTTCGGGGCCAGCTGGCCAGGTGCCTCGCGCCGCCCTGAGTGCTGACCTGGCCGGATCGCGCAGACGTC
>JBQTGW010000260.1:0-22484 GCA_052390495.1 Pseudonocardiales bacterium | reverse complement strand
CCTTCCTCCAAAGTGGCCTCCGGAGCGACTTCAAGAGCAAAGTAGGAGAATGCGGCAGCGGTGGTACCGATGACCTTTTTAATTTGAATGTTGTTCGGACTGGCTTGTGTCGACACATCCACATCGAAGACGTAAATCCAAGCTGGTGGCTGATCCGGCAAGACACTTTCGTCACGTGGCGCAGCCAGGGCAACGTCATGTTCGCTTAACGTTTACCTGTAGCGACAGTGAGTGGTCACTGGCACTCCCACAACCCCTCGTCCCGATCTCCTGGTCCGTCCCGGCAGATGATCGCCTCCCGGCCCGGTGGCCGCATGGACCGCAATGAGGCTCCAAATAGCACTTCACGGGTGTCAGACTGCAATTTGGCTCCACATGACGGTTTTCCGGCTCCCAGAACCGCAATTTGGCTCCACATGGCGGTCCGGGCCCGGCCCCAGACTGCGGTGACCACAACGCTCTGCTGTCGCGGAGGTCGACACCCGAGCTGCTCGACGCCACCCGGACAGCTCTGGTGTCGAACTCGACGCACGCAGGGCGGTCACGCGCGGCAGCAGGCCCAATTTCACTCCTCTGGGCGGTGCGACGCACCCGGCCAGTTGGCTCCGAACGGCGCTCGGCGAGAACCGGTGCTGAGCGAGGCAATCAGGCGACACTTAGCGTCACGAGCTCGCTACAATTAGCGATCTTGACGTGGCCCTCGTGGCGTAGCCAGGCGGTAAGTACCATCGTGGTGCGGAATCAATCGAGGCTTGCCCAGATGGCGTTGCCAGCTATCCCATACAGCAGCAGGTATAGCAAGTACGCATCCCGCCGAGTGTCCGTGCGCGCCGATCTGGAACTTGAACATCATCTGATAAAATGTTCGTTTGAAGGCGTTGGCGATATTGGGACCTTCAACTCTTTGGGAGGCCCATTCAGGGTACTCACCGACTGTCGGACTGAACTGATCGCCGTGCAGTCGTAGTGCGTCACGAAGATTTTTGGTTGCCGCACCGTAGGAGCCATGGAAATCCATGGTCTGAATTTCGAATATTCCATACCGGCCCAGACGGAGAATCCCGCCTCCATCGCTGATGACTTCCACCATAGTTGAATCGAATGAAAATTGGGGTGAACGATCGGTCGGACTAATGTTGATCTCTCCGCCGAGCTTGGCTTGAAAGTAGACCAAGCTGGGGATTCCTGACCGTACCGCAGACCGAAATTCGTCGGCTTCAGCCTGGCTTCTTAAACGCGTGACCGCCACGAGATTGATTTCATCGTCTGGCGTGTACCCGAAGAGTCGACGAGTTGAAAAATTCACCCTTACCGTTCAGGGCCGCCGCAGCAGTGTTTTTCGCCGCCGTTACAAAAGAATTGTTGATCTCGAAACCAATCGCTTGGCGACCATTCACCACTGCCACCGCCAAAGCACGACCAGTTCCACAGAATGGGTCAAGTACTGTTCCACCCGGTGGGCATGAACTCAAGATACGCGGGCCAACAAGATCCAGTGGAAATGTCGCAGAGTGGCCATTCTGTCCGGACTTGACGTTGGCTGTGACGACATCGCGTGCCCCTTCTTCGACGCATGAAAGGTCATAGTAGTATTTAGGTCGACCTTCTTTGGGTCGCTTTACAAAATGAAAGAAGTGTTCATGCGAGAGTCTCAACCTGTCGCGCTCGGGGCGTGGCGGAATATTAGGTTTGTGCCAAATAAGGTCGTTGCGAAGAATCCATCGACAGTTCTGCATGGCGATGGCGAAGCGTGCCGGAATCAAGAGTAATTGCTTTTCTTGGCGATAGCCACCCATTGGTGTACGTCGACGTGACCGCAGATTTTCACCCAGCCCCTGTCGGCCGTCATGGCGGATGCTCGACCACCGCGCAAAATAGGTATCACCAATGTTTATCCAGAGGCTTCCACCGGGCTTGAGAGCGGCAGCTCCGCGCTGAAAAATTTCAACAAGATGTGCCACAAACCATTCAGGGAGCGGCTCCATACCGAGCAGTCCGCCGTGTTCTCGATACCACTCATATGAGGGTTGCACGGCACCGTCCCCACCCAAGTCATGCCACTCTTGGCAAATTTTTTCGTTGTGCTCCTGGCCGTAAGTCCGCAAGCCCCAGTAGGGAGGCGAGGTGATGATGAGATCCACCGATTCAGTGGGCAATGTTTCCATGAGGTCGTAAGCGTCACCCTGACGAACGTTAACCAGCGCAGCGGCATTGGACGGCTGGAGTGCGTGCTGGACCATGCGTGACACGGTACGGCCCACCTCCGACAATCCATGCAACACCCGGTGTGTGTCGGGCTACTGGACACCCGATGCTGCCCGATTACCGCGCCGCTGGGTCTCGGCAAGCACCTGGACGGTCTTGCGGACCTGGGGCATCAGCGCCGGGCGAGGGCGGGTTCGTCGAGATGGGCGACGCGGGTGGCGCGGCGGTGTAGGACCACCTCGCGGAACTGGTGCAGCACCGCGGCCGTCGGAGCATGCAACCATCCCCCGCGCAGGGGCAAGCGGATCACCGGGCGGTCGGATTCTGGAATGACCACGAAGACCGGCTCGACGTCGAGGTCGGCGAACGGGATGGCGAAGACCTCGGCGATGTGGGCTGCCGAGACGGCTTGCCGGGGACGCAGCGGTTGCTCGTCATCCCCGGCCCAGAGCACCACAGGGGTGATAACAAACCCGGAGCGGGTGAGGTAGTCGTCGAGCAAACCGAGCACTGACTTCCGCGGCAGCCAGATGTCCAGCCCCTCAGCCAGTTCGCGCAGTGCCGCGTCGGCGGCCGATTCACCGGGATCGATACGGCCGCCCGGTAACGCGTACTGGCCTGGGTGCCCGTGCAGCGAGTCGACCCGCCGGGTGATCAGCACTGCGGGGCCGGTGTCCCCGATGACGATGGTGATGGCCACCACGGCAGGCCGCGCGCCGCAGCCGAACCGGGTACCGAGTCGGGCACCACGCCAGGTTCCGCGTCGACGAAACCGCCGCAGTGTTCGGCTGATCTCCTTGCGCAGGCTCACCCATCGCCTCCCAGCCGCCACAGAAAACATATTCTGCACCCGGACGCGCCGGGTCCGGTGACTGGACCCCAGCGTTGCGCCACCCGACGTGGGGGGCCATCATTGGCGCGATCGTTGGAGACGGGCGAGGAGGTCATACTCATGGCCATGGCACAGGTCATGTCTGGGATGCCGGACGTGTGGCAGAGGGTTCTCGCCGAGCACATCCCTGACCAGGGCGGACGCTGCCAGGCGTGCCGCGAAGGGGGCTTCTCCGCCTCGTGGCCGTGCCTGACCCGCCAGATCGCCGAGCAGGCGAAACGCATACATGATGATCCACAACCCGAGTTTCCTCCGCTGCGTCCCGTAAGCTGGACACCCGAGCCGTCCCCGCTGCAGCCAGTAGAGTGGTCCCCCGAGCCCGCCCCCATTCACCCCATGGAATGGTCTTCCGAGTCTTCTCCGCTGCAGGCCGTCGCGTGGTCCCCCGAGCCGTCGCCGATTCGCTCCACGGGGCGGCACGCCGCGCGGTGATCCGCCCCATCAGGCACTCGCGGCCGCAGCGCCAATGGGGCAGGCTGGCGAGTACTACCGGCCGGTAACCGATGGGCCGGGCACACACGCCTCCGGAGGATTCCGTGACCGCTGCTGCTCCGCGCACTGCCATCGTCACCGGCGCCGCTCGTGGCATCGGTGCAGCCACGGCCAGTCGGCTCGGCCGCGATGGCTTCGCCGTCGCCGTGCTCGACCTGGACGAGCTCGCCTGCAAGCAGACCGTCTCTCAGGTCGAGGCCACCGGCAGCCGGTCACTGGCCGTAGGAGTGGACGTCAGCGACGCCGAGCAGGTCAAGACCGCGGTAGCCCGAGTGGTCGCCGAGCTCGGCGCCCCGACCGTGCTGGTGAACAACGCCGGCATCACGCGGGACAACCTGCTGTTCCGGATGACCGAGCAGGACTGGGACTCCGTGCTGGCGGTGCACCTGCGCGGATCGTTTCTGATGAGCCGCGCGGTACAGAGCCACATGACGGCGGCCGGTTGGGGTCGGATCGTCAATTTGTCCAGCACTGGGGCGCTGGGCAATCGCGGCCAGGCCAACTACGCGACCGCCAAGGCGGGGTTGCAGGGATTCACCAAGACCCTGGCCATCGAACTGGGCAAATTCGGGGTGACGGTCAACGCGGTCGCCCCCGGGTTCATCGTCACCGACATGACCCGGGCGACCGCAGAGCGGATCGGCATGAGCTTCGAGGACTTCCAGCAGGCCGCCGTGGACCAGATCCCGGTCGGCCGGGTCGGGCAACCCGAGGACATCGCCGCAACGGTGTCATTCCTGGTCAGCGACGAAGCCGGTTTCGTGTCCGGCCAGGTCATCTACGTCGCAGGTGGCCCGAAGGCGTAACCGCTCAGGTGCTCGGGCCGGTCAGCGCCACTCACAAGCTCGAAGTCCCGCAACCACCCGGTACCCATCAGGGCGCAGCTCAGAGGCTCTGGCGTGAGCTGTACCCGGGCCTGGACCACCACGGTCCGCGGCTGGTCTGCAGGCACGGCCAGCCGCACGGTCCACTGGTCTGAACCGGAGTCCTCGCAGGACAGCGGCGGATAGGAGTCAACCCCGGCCTCACCGGTGGCGGTCCGGACGAAATGCTGTGCAGCCTGTACTGGCGGGAGCAACGAGGAACGACCCCGCAGCCACCGCAGACCCAGCAGGCCCTTGTCATAGATCCGGACCAGCTCGGTGGCCGACTCCGGCGGGACGTGGCCGAAGTAGAACCCGTGGGGCAGCAGCACCAGGTTGGCGGCGAACCGGTCCCCCCCGACGTGGCTGCACTCCCAGGTCCGCTGCGGATACTCCGACGCCAGTGCGGCGGCCACCGGCCTGCCGCGCAGCGCGCAGCAGACATCGCGCTTGCCGTGCGTACAGACCAGGTAGATTGGCTCGTCGCAGGCTTGTCCGGCGGTCGGGTCGCGCAGCATGTCGACGATCTCTGCCTCGTCGTCGAAGGTTCCCCAGCGCACCTGTTCGGCGCCGGAACGGGAGTCGGCCCAGTACCACCGGCGCCCCGTCCTGGCCCGGCGATCGGAACCCGGGCGACGGATCAACAGCACCCGGCCACTTGTCTGCCTCGCCCACCGCTCCAGTTCACCAGCGACTTCGCAAGCCAGCCCGGAATCGGTGAGGATGTGGCGCCCCCACGGTCCGAGATGCTCCAGCAGCAACCACTGCTGGGCGCACGGTGCGCTGGCGTACAAGGCGTCGTCACGTTGACGCGCCACGTCCGCGCAGCGCAACTCACTCACGTCGCCCCGGCTCCTGATGATCTGTGATCGGTCAGATATGCCTTAGGCATACCTTAGACGCTCACCGGACACGGTGCTCAACCACCGCGCACAACCGCTTCGATGAGATCGGGAGGGGTCCCGAAACCGGTGCGGTAGGAACGAGGTTATGCCTGCCGGAGCGCTGATCGCGGATCGCTACCGATTGCTCGGGCAGCTCCCAGCAGTGCCGCCGCGCGTGCTGTGGCTGGCCAGAGACGAGTGGTCTGGTCAGCTGGTGTCAGCCACCCAGGTGCCGATATCGGGCTTGGGTGAGCCGGAGATCCAGCTCGCTCGATACGACCTTTCCCGCGAAATACGGGCCGCGGAAAGCTGCCAGCACCGGCATCTGGCCCGCCCGAAGGACGTAGTGCTCGACGCCGACGACTTGTGGGTGGTGTCGGAATCGATACCGGAGACCACGCTGGCCGGAGTGCTCGCCCGGCGCGGCAGGGTGGAGCCGGAGCAGGCGGCGCGCTGGGGCCGCGACATCGCTGACGCGCTGGCCGCCGCACACGGCGCCGACGTGCTGCACCGCGACCTGCACGCGGCGGTGGTGAGCCTGGCCGAGGACGGCACAGCGGTGGTCGGCGGGTTCGCGGCCACCGTAGTCAGCCCGGTCGGGCTGAGCGAAGGAATACCCCTGCACGTGGCCCCCGAGGTGGCCCGTGGGGCGCCGGCCTCACCAGCCACGGACGTCTTCGCGCTGGCTGCCCTGCTTTACACCGCCATGGAGGGCAGTGGACCATACCCGGCGGCCCACGACCGGGCCCAGCTGCTGCACGCCGCCGCGGCCGGTGAGATCACTGCACCGCAGCAGGCCGGTCCACTGAGCGAGCTCCTGGTGCAGATGCTGAACCCGGACCCGGACCAGCGGCCGTCCGCCGCCACGGTGCGTGATCTGCTGGCCCAGATCACGTGTCCACCATCCGGCGCCATGCGTCGGCGACGGCGGGCGCTGATCGCCATCGTCGTGCTGGGTGTGCTCATGCTGGTCTGCGGACTGCTCGTAGCGCTGATGCCACTGGGGGTGATGCCACTGGGGGCCGCGTCACAACCGGGTTCCATTCCTACGAAATCGAGATCATCGCAGCCAGACTGCCACCTGGGTCGGGAACGTGTGTCTGCCCGAGTTAAGGTCGAAAGGATCAGGAGAATGAGACAATCACAGCGAACGCCGACAAGTGGCGTCCACCTACTCCCGGCCGGTACCGGCAGCCTCGCCCGCGGATTGCCACCCGCACCGCGCGGGACCTTGTTCGCGCTCGGCGAGCGCGGCGGCATCAGCGTATCCCCCACTGCCCGGTTCACGGTGGTCTTCGGTCGCAATGAGCCCGAGGTGCACGTGTGCGTGGGCGAGCACGATCGGCGAGTCAGCCGCAAGCAGGGGATGCTGCGCAGCGATGGAAACCGGTGGACGATCCACAACGTCGGCAATGTACCGATCCGGTTCCCCGGCTCGCAGCTGCTACTCAGCGGCCAGGAGGAACCGCTGCCGATCGCCTACACGCCCTTGTTCATCCGAACTGAACCCGGCCGAGAGCATCTGCTGGAAGTCCGGATCGCCGGGGCGCCGTCGACACCAACGGCAGCCTGCCACGAACAGCCGACCGAGAACCCGCGGACCTGGAAGCTCACCGACCGGGAACGGCTGGTTCTGGTGGTACTGGGCCAGCGTTATCTGCGTCACGAAGCCCATCCCCAGCCGTTGTCGTGGAACCAGGTCGCCGAGCAGCTCACCGAGGTGCAACCACAGGTCGGCTGGACCGCCAAGCGCGCCGAGCACGTTGTCGGTACCGTCCGCGGCCAGCTGGCCCAGCAGAAAATACCCGGTTTGACCCGGCTTGAGGTGGGGGAGCCGGTGGGGAACGCGCTCAACCACAACCTGCTGCTGGAGCTGCTACTCTCCACTACTCTCGTTCCACCGGATCTGCGCCTGCTCGACTAGATATCGACTGAAGGAGTTCACTGGTGACCTACAATCCTCCACCTCCCGGCTGGTCCGGTCCGCCGCAGTACCCACAAGGCCAGCAACCCCCGCCAGGGGCAGGTGGACCGCCAGCGGGGATGGGTGGTCCGCCGCCAGGTGCCGGTGGACAGCCTCCCGCGTGGCAGCCGCCAAAAATGGGCTTCTTCGGGGCACTCTTCGACTTTGGGTTCAACCACTTCGTCACCCCGTCGATCATCAAAGTAATCTATATACTCGGCCTCGTCGGCATCGCTCTGGCCTATCTTTTCTTCGTCATTTCCGGATTCGCGACGGACACTGCTCTAGGGATCATCACGCTCCTACTCGGACCGCTTGTCGCGCTCCTGTATCTCGCGTTCTTCCGGATTATGCTCGAGTTCTACGTCGCAGTCATACGCATGTCCGAGGATATTCACCATCGCGGATTCCCCGGAAGCCGATAACCCATGGAGTCGGGGTCCGTCGTGCTCGGCCGGTACCACCTTCACGAGCAGGTTGGTACCGGCGGGTCGGGGATGGTGTGGCGGGCTACCGATCAACTCCTGCACCAACTGGTCGCGCTCAAACGGGTCTCCTTCGCCGGGCTGGACGACGAGCAGGCCCGGCTCACTCGCAATCGCGCGCTGCGCGAAGCCCGCCTGGCCGCCCAGCTCAACGCCCACCCTCGGGTCATCACCGTCTACGACGTCCGGGTCGAGGACGGTGATATCTGGCTCGTCATGGAATACCTCCCGTCCCGTACCCTGCGCGAGCTCCTGCACACCCACGGCCGCCTCGACCCCACCGCTGCCGCCCGCATCGGCGCGCAGGTCGCTGACGCACTCGCCGCCGCGCATGCCCGCGGGATCGAGCACCGCGACGTCAAACCCGGCAACGTCCTCATCGGCCACGACGGTGTCGTCAAACTCGCCGACTTCGGCATCTCCCACCTCACCGGAGATCCCCACCTCACCCACACCGGAATCACCGGCACCCCCGCCTACCTAGCCCCCGAAGTCGTCGCCCGCGGCGAATCCTCCTCCGCCTCCGACGTCTTCTCCCTCGGCTCCACGCTGTATGCCGCCGTCGAGGGCCAACCTCCCTTCGGTATCGACGACAACACCTTCCGGCTGCTCAACATCGTCCGCAACGGCATCATCCGGCCCCCCACCCACGCCGGACCCCTCGAACCCCTCCTACTCCGCCTGCTCCAACTCGACCCCACCACCCGACCCGACGCCGCCACCACCCGCGACCTGCTCACCCAACTCACCACCCAGCTGACCGAAACCACCGAACACCTGCACCCCCGATCCAGCCCACCTGCACAACCGAGAGCCCGGTGGTGGCCACCAGCCCGACGCACCCCCCTCGCCGCCGGTGCACTGCTCACCCTCGCCGCCACCGCCGGGGCGATCGGGCTGAGCACGTTGATCGGCAACGCCGACCAAGGGGGAACGCCTTCCACCGAAGTCCCATCGCCCACTTCTACCGCTGCCTCCACCACAGGCCCGCCATCTGTCCCCATTGATCCCTCCATCCAGACACTGCGCAATGCCGATCCCTGTCCCCTCGTCGACCTTGCTTCGCTAAACCAATTCGGCCAAGCAGAGCGAACGACAGAGCGCTATCTGCAAAGTTGCAATGTCACCTTCACCGCCCCTGGGCGCAGTCACGACACCGGGGTATGGGTGTACTTTAAAAACTCCGAGCCGGTGTCCGACATCGAAGGAGAAAAAGAGCCGGTCGGCGAGCTGATCATCGTTCGCGGAGACCTCGATCCTTTCCCGCCTCGGACCGAGTGCGAGAACTACCTATGGCTAGCCGAGGACCAGCCTCTGATCGTCATCCACGTTCGCACCTCCGACCCCGAACCTGACGCCCTGTGCGCGGTGACCGAAACTGCCACCGCGGCCGCGGTCACCGCACTCAAGCGGGACGGCGGCATTACTTACACGGATAACCGAACCGCGAACTACTCCCACGCCGGAATCGACGCCTGCGCCACACTGGACTCCACCGCACTCGGTAAGGCGCCCAGCCTCGATCCGAACGACCCAGAGCCCGGCTTCGCCAATTGGTCCTGCACCTGGAGCGGAAACGACGACACCGAAGTCCTGCTCGAGTTCATGCTGGAAGAGCCGGGCTTCACCGGCTACCGGGGCGAGGACCGCCGGATCCTCGCCGGAAAGAACGCGCTGCTCTCCGGCGGTTCGGACGGCTGCACGGCCGACGTCGTACACCGGCCAGATCCCGCCGCCACCAGGGCCACCGAAATGTTCCGCATCACCGTCGAATCCTCCCTGCCTACCGAAGCGGTCTGCGACCTGGCCGCTGAACTCGCCATCGCCGTCGAAGAGCGGCTCCCCGGCTAGGTCAGCGGCTTACGCACCGTCCGGTGCCGAGGTCAGCAGCCCCCGAACTTGAGAGGCCCCGCGGGAACCGGTCGCGGTACTCATCGGGGGTGCCGGTCCAGGCCAGGTTCGATCCCGGTGCGCCCGGCTGCTTGCCCTTGGACCGCCTCGGCCCACCGCCGTGGCGCTTACTCACCTCCGGCGGGGTCTTCCCGGGATCATCGTCCCTGGAGGGAGAACTCGACGAGTTCGTGCTGTTCCGCAACAGCAGATGCTCCAGCCGGGCCAGCTTCGCCGCCAGAACCTCGTTCGCCTCGACCAAGTCCGCGATCCGCTCGGCCATCGCGGTGATCTGCCCATCCTGACGACCCACGAGAGCGATCAGCTCATCGCGGGACATCTCCTCCAGCGCGGGCACCTGCAGATCCCACCGCACCCGAGCTCGACCTCCGGCTGGAAGATTCGGGCACCATCAGTTCCTACGAAAACAACCGAAAGACCGAGATGACCCCTGGCGGAAAGGCGTTCATCGACGACAGCGAGCCACAGATCTGCGAGGTGTCTCTCTTGCACCGGATCACCCACACCGGCGTCGAGAAGTTCGAGATAATCGACGTGGAGGTCGAGGGTCCCCTGCTGTCCGCCGAGCAGCGCTGCACTCTGGCCACCGAGCTCGCCGCGGTCGTCGAGGAAAAACTCCCGGGATAGGTCGGGAGCTCACCCGCGTCCGGTATCGAGGTCGGCAGACCCTCGACCAGTTCAGCAAACGGTACGCTGTGGCTTGGTTACTCTGCGATGATGAGAATGCCCGATAAGCCTGGGGGTGAGGGGAGGTCAGAGTTCGGTGGCGGAGACGTTCGGCTGCGACCCGCAGGTGGCGGGTCAGATAGCCGGGGAGCTGGCGCAGATCCGTACTGGGATGACGTCGATGGGGCAGGTCTTCGACGCCTACGAAGGGGCGACCGGTTCACCGGATATCGAGCAGGCTCTGGACAGGTTCTTCACGAAGTCCTCGGACAACCGCGAGAATATGGACGGTCTGCTGGAGCGGGCTTCTGGCCTGCTGCGTGGTCTGGCTGAGGGCACCCTCTCGGTGGATCAGGGTTTGGCCGGTTCGTTGGAGCCTGCCGCGGCTGGTGGTGGCCAATGAGCTCGGCCGGGGCACCCCCTCCGTCGGGCCCGCGCCATCCGGGTTCGGGCTGCGGGTACCGGAGGCGTGGGTGGAATTCGATGTGTGGCGAGCCACCCGCACTGGGGATCTCGCTCGCCTGCTGGACGCCAGGATCGCGCAGTCACCGGAGCTGAAGCCGTATCGCGGAGCGCTGTTGAAGGCACTCCGCGAAGCCGCTGGCCAAGCCGAACGCAACGGAGCGCTGTTCTGCGCGGCAATGACCGACCTCGTCGAAGACGCCGGAATGCTCGCCGCGACCGTGATGGTTTTTCAGAGCGACCCGGAACCGGATCCGGCGAACGACACCCCGGAGATGATCGCTGGCCGGGTAAACGCCGTCTCGCCGACCAAACGGGTCGGCCGCGTGGCGCCGGGTGGAGATCGTGGAGATCCCGGCCGGGCGGGCAGTACGGGTAGCGGGGGTGCAGACAGCACAGCTCGGCAGCCAATCGGTGGACTGCGTGGTGATGCAGACACTGATCCCGGTGCCCGGCGGACAGGGTGTACTGAACGTCGTACTGAGCAGTCCCCAAGTGGAGCTTGGCGAGGCGATGTTGGATCTGTTCGACGCGATCTCCTCGACGCTCACCTGGTCGGCAACTATGACTGCTGGTGAGGTGTCGTTGAACTAATCGGTTACGGGTAATACGACGAGAGAATGGGAGTGTGTGATGGCTAACGTGCATGTGGATTATCAGCAGTTGCAGAGCAGTGCCTCGCAGTTGCAGAGCGGGAAGCAGGAGATCGAGGCGCAGCTGGGCCGGTTGAAGTCGATGATCGATAATCTGGTGTCCAGTGGGTTCGTGACGGATCGGGCGTCGGGGAAGTTCCAGCAGTCCTATGAGCAGTGGAACTCCGGGGCGAAGAATGTGATAGCCGGCCCGGAGGGGATGACCGGGTTCTTGAAGAACGCGATCTCCCAGCATGAGCAGCTGGACAGCCAGCTGAGCCAGTCCACCGGCTGAGCCTGCTGAATCCTGGGAGCGCGGTGAGTGAGTGGGCGGTGCTGGGTCTGGACGGTGACCCAGCACCGGGAGATCCGGGGCGGACCCGGGAGTTGGCGGGGCGGTTGCGGGGTGCGGCGGAGCTGGCCGAGCACAACACCACCCGGCTGCGCGCGGTCGCCGCTGGTGGTGGAGACCTGCGCATGCAGGGGGACTACGCGCCGAAGTTCCTGGAGGTGCTGGGTGGTTTGCCGGAGGAGTTGGCGAAGCTGGGGGTGGCGTTTCGGGGTGCGGAGCAGGCGTTGTCGGGGTTCGCGTCCGGTTTGGAGCAGGCCAAGACCCAGGCTGGTTCGGCGTTGCGTCAGGGCCGGGATGCCGATGCCCAGTTTCAGGGCGCGGTGCGTCAGGTCCAGGCGTTGCTGCCGCCGGACCGGACGGTCACGGTGGTCTCGGGACGGCGGCTGAACGAGTCGGCGTTGGAAGCGGCGATCGCGGATCTGGATGAGGGCACCAAGATCGAAGCGCGGGCCGCGGCGCAGCGGGATCAAGAACAGGTCCTGGTTCCAGAAGGCGTGGGACACCGTCTCGGCGCCGTTTCGGTCCTGGGATGCGTTCGTGGAGTTGTGCGGCACTATCGCGATGGTGGTGGGCATCGCGGCGATGTTCATCTCCGGGCCGATCGGGTGGGCACTGATGGCCACCGCCCTGGTCGCCGGGGCGGTCATGATGGGCGACACCCTGGTCAAGTTCGCCCAGGGCAAGGCCGGGTTGGGGGATCTGGCGTTCGCCGCGCTCGGGTTGATCCCCGGCGCCCGGGGCGCGGTCAGCCTGGCCAAACTCGGTCGCGGCGCGGCCGGTCTGGCCCGCGGGATCAGCGCAGGCGGCGGCAGAGCAGTGGTCGGTGCGCTGCGCACCGGCGCGACCAGGACCGGCCAGACCATCCGCAGCGGCATCACCACGGTGCGAGACAAGGCTGTCGCGCTGACCAAGCGCACCGTCAAGGCCGACCC
Organism: Pseudonocardiales bacterium; assembly: GCA_052390495.1. GTDB lineage: Bacteria > Actinomycetota > Actinomycetes > Mycobacteriales > Pseudonocardiaceae. The sequence goes on along the minus strand of JBQTGW010000260.1, from coordinate 9,745 downwards.
GGTGGATGTGGTCACCGGGGAGATGGTCCAGCAGCAGACCGATGTGGAGCTACCCGGTGCGCTGCCCCTAGTCCTGACCCGCACTCACGTGTCCTCCTACCGGGTCGGACGCTGGTTCGGCCCCTCCTGGGCCTCGACTCTGGACCAACGCCTGGAGATCGACCCCAAGGGTGTCTGCTACGCCGCCGAGGACGGCATGCTGCTGGTCTACCCCACCCCGATTCCCGGCGGCGACCCGGTACTGCCCGACGAAGGCCCCCGACGACCCCTGACCCGCACCACCGACGGCACCTACCGACTCACCGACCCCGACACCGGCGACACCCTGCACTTCACCCCCGACCCAACCGACCCGGAGGTCCAGCTCCTGGTCGCGATCAGCGACCGCAACAACCACCGCATCGACTTCGACTACAACCCCACAGGCACCCTCACCGGGATCCGGCACTCCGGTGGCAACTACATCACCGTGGACACCACCCGCGGGCGGATCACCAGACTCCGGCTGCGCGGCACCACCCACGGCACGGACCTGCTGCGCTACAGCTACGACCAGCACGACCGACTCACCGAAGTGATCAACTCCTCCGGGCGGCCCCTGCGGTTCGACTACGACGGCCAGGGGCGGATGACCCGCTGGACCGACCGCAACGCCACCAGCTGCGACTACACCTACGACGCGACCGGCCGGTGCGTGCGTACCTCCGGGTCCGGCGGTTGCCTGGAGGCGACGTTTGTTTACCAGCACGACAGCCCCCTCGACGCGGACTCAGCGGTGACGGTGGTGACCGACTCACTCGGCCACACCACGACCTTTCACCTCAACGAGGCGGGTCAGGTCATCCGGGAGGTCGATCCCCTCGGCCACACCACGGTGTCGGAGTGGGACCGCTACGACCGGTTGTTGGGCCGTATCGACCCGCTGGGGCGTACGGCCCGCTACGGTTATGACGAGGCGGGCAATCTTATCGCGGTGACGCGCCCGGACGGGACTCAGACCGTCGCTGAGTACAACGAGTTGGGGTTGCCGGTCACGGTCACCGATCCCGACGGGGCGGTGTGGCGGCGGGAGTATGACGAGCGGGGCAACCTGACCGCCGTGATGGACCCGGCTGGCGCGATGACCGGGTACGGCTACGACCAGTATGGGTATCTCGTGACGGTCACCGATGCGCTGGGTCAGGTGCGCCGGGTCCAAGCCAACGCCGCGGGCCTGCCGAGCGCGGTCACCAATGCGCTGGGTGTTACCACCTATTATGCCCGTGATGGGTTCGGCCGGGTGTCGGCGGTGATCGATCCGGTCGACGGGGTCACCCGGTTCGGCTGGACTAGTGAGGGCAAGCTGGCTTGGCGGACGTTGCCCGACGGGGCGAGCGAGCGGTGGTCCTATGACGGGGAGGGCAACCTGGTCGAGCACGTCGATGCGCTGGGCCAGGTCACTCGCACCGAGATCACTCATTTCGACCTGCCTGCCGCCCGGACCGGACCGGATGGTGCGCGGCTGGCGTTTTCCTATGACACCGAGCTGCGGCTGGTGGCCGTGACCAACCCGCAGGGACTGGTCTGGCGCTATGGCTACGACCCGGTCGGCAACCTGGTGCGGGAGACCGATTTCAACGGCCGCGTGCTTGCCTACGCCCACGACGGCGCCGGGCAGCTGATCGAACGTACCAACGGCGCCGGGCAGACCACCCGCTACACCCGTGACCCGCTGGGCAACGTCGTCGAGCAGCGGTCCGGCGAGCTCGTCACGGCCTTCACCTATGACACTGCCGGGCGCCTGGCGGGTGCCGTGAACGCCGATGCGGAGCTGCTCTTCGAGCGTGACCCGCTGGGCCGGGTGGTGGCCGAGAGCTGCCATGGCCGTACCCTCACCTCGTCCTTCGACCTGCTCGGCAGACGGGTGCACCGCAAGACCCCCTCCGGCGCGCAGAGCCGTTGGGAGTTCGATGCAGGCAACCAGCCGCTCGCTCTGCGCACCGCCGGACGCACGGTGCGGTTCGGTTACGACGCCGCCGGCCGGGAGATCGAGCGGCACCTCGGTGCCAGTGCCACGATGGCCCAGGCTTGGGATGCCAGCCACCGGCTGCGTTCCCAGACCATCACCACGGCCGCCGGTGACCGGCCCGCGTCGGCTGGCCAGGCCCGGGTGGTGCAGCGCCGGGCCTACCGCTATCGGGCCGATGGCTATCTCACCGCCATCGTCGATCAGCTCACCGGCCCGCGGGAGTTCGATCTCGACCCGGTCGGGCGGGTCACCGCCGTCCGCGCCGCCGGCTGGGCCGAGCGCTACGCCTACGACCCGGCGGGCAACGTCACCGACGCCACCTGGCCGGTGCCGCAGCGGGCCGACTCGCCAGACGGCGACGCCCGCGGCGAGCGGGAGTACGCCGGTACCCTGATCCGGCGGGCGGGCCATGTCCGTTACCAGCATGACGCGCAGGGCCGGATCATCCAGCGCCAGCAGAAACGGCTCTCGGCCAAACCCCGCACCTGGCACTACACCTGGGACGCCGAGGACCGCCTGCTCGCGGTCACCACCCCCGATGGGCAACGCTGGCAGTACTGCTACGACCCACTGGGGCGCCGCATCACCAAACAACGCCTCACCGGGCACAATCACACCGTGGCCGAGCGGATCGAGTTCACCTGGGACGGCACCGTCCTGGCCGAACAGACCCACACCGGGCTTCCCACCGGCCCCCGCACCACCGTGTGGGACTGGGAACCCGGCACCTTCCGCCCGATCACCCAGACCGAACGCACCCCCCTGCGGGAGGCTCCCCAAACCTGGGTCGACGAACAGTTCTACGCCATCATCACCGACCCCATCGGCACCCCCACCGAACTCCTCGACCCCGACGGCACCCTCGCCTGGCGCGCACACACCACCCTATGGGGAGCCCTCCTCACACCCACCCCACCCGGCGCCCACACCCCCTTGCGCTTCCCCGGCCAGTACCACGACCCCGAAACCGGCCTCAACTACAACTACCACCGCTACTACGACCCGGACACGGCTCGCTACGAAACCAACGACCCCCTCGGATTGGTCCCCGCCCCCAACCCCCACACCTACGTCCACAACCCCACTTCCTGGAGCGATCCTTTCGGACTCGCAGGCTGCTCTATCCATTCTCGTTATCCTGACGGGACTCCAGTATACGAGGGTCAACAGCCTGGAAGGATTTCTGGACCGGACCGTGCTGCGAATGGTGCTCCGCACACTGTGCTGCGCTGGGATGAAGCAAACGGTCGTGTTTACAAGGCACGTGAATACGGTGAGGGCGGTGCCCCGATAAGGGATATCGACTTTACGCATCCGACCTATCCGAATGGTACGTTGCGTCCCGATCACACTGCGCCGGAGCAGCATCGATGGTTGCCTAACCCGACGGGTGGAACTCCGCAGCGAGGTCCAGGAGAGCCATTGGAGCTACCATGAGGTATTTGTCGTTGCCGGCGTGGCGAGATGGGCGACCACTCTATCTCGCCGAACTTATACTCGCCCTCGGCTGGTCCGCTGTCGACCTCACGTGGCAGTGCCGAAATTTAGAGATCGGACCTGGCCCCGGCGTATCTCCCCTTGAGGAAGCGGCAGCGACTGATGAGAAGCTGACTTCATTGGAACTGTTACATCTGGCAACCCCGTATGTACAAGTGATCGAGGGTGAGGTGATCGCTTATAAAGATCAGGGTGAGAAGGCTCGACGTATGGTGGTACTGAGGGCGGTCGACAGCTCGTCATGGGATCTTGAGTTCTCCGATGACTCTGGATTTCAGCGCATCGTCGCAGCTTTTCCGGAAGCAACCGAACTGGATCCGAAATTGTTCGGATAGTATGATCACTAAGCAAGGTCCGGCGCTGCGGGCGACGTTGGCCGACAGGAACGACACCATGATTCCCGCTACGGGTGAGATAGGCACCGTACACAGTCGCGGAATTGACCGGGTTATCGCTGGTCCGGATCTTTCGTATGATCCACACCGACACCGTGACCAGGACAAGCGTGCCAATCAGCGCGACTGCGTCCCGATGCCGTGATCCCGCAACCATGACCCCCGCCCCATCCGCTGTTCGTAGCGTGATCGTTCCCCACCAGCCACGACCATGCTAACCCACAGTAATGACAAGACCGCATGGGTGTGACTGGCTTGGACATGCTGAGCGGCGCATGGTGAAACGTCATATTGCGCGCGACGTGTTGGCCCAACACGCCGCACTGGCAAGGACGTCGGGCGCTCCCTTACCCGCTTGGGTTTGCCCAGGGTCTCGGCTTCGGCCGGTGGGCGTCGGTCGAGGCGGTGCATGAGTCGGTCGTTGCGCCCACCTCTTCAGGCTCCCGTACAGTGATTCGGTGGCCGGCGGCCCCGCTCGTCCGGCGCGTAGTAAACGGCCAGAATCTCGGTGATCGACATGTCCCATAACGCGCGTTTCGACGGCGACCTGACCGCCTGTGCCCAGTAAGTGCGCGGGGCGATCGGCACGCCGAGAAAGTCACTGCACCGGCGTCCACCTCGGACTGACGGATCCACTTACCACCGTCTCCGCACTCGTCCCCAACCGAGCGGCGATGGCCTTACATCGCCACCCACTCCGACTCATAGTCGGACACATGATCCGGACTAGGCGGACCGCCTTGACTCTGGTCTCCTTGTCGAACCTGTTCGGCATCGCGTTATCCTTCCCAACTTGGGAGGTGTGCACGAAACCCGGGATGGTTCAGTACTCCGCTGCTGTGCGGTCGGCGGGCGTCGCGTCTCGGGGCTCAGGCGGCAGGCAGCGTCACGGCCTGGATGGCGCGCGCTTGCGGAACGTCATCCCCACGCTCACGAAGGACATCGACGTAGAGGGCGACCGCATCCTTCATGTCGGCCAGGCACTCCTCGATCGTGTCGCCGAGCGCGACGCAGCCAGGCAGATCCGGTGACCAAGCCCCGTAACCGCCGTCGTCAGCCTGCTCGACGATGACCGCGTAACCGATCATGTCCATCACCTCAACCCTGCTTGCTTGAGGATGCTTCGTTCCGTGCCCAGCGGCAGATCCTTACCTAGTTTATCGGGCACGACCACGATTCCGGGCTTCGTCGGGTGGACATAGACCCGATGACTGCCGTGGGTGCGCTCCCACTGCCAGCCGTCCGCCTCCAGCGTTCGGATCATGTCCCGCACCTTGATGGGCAAACACACTCACTTCGGGTCGGTCTGGTCGGCGGGCCGTCGGCCACCGACGAGAGCGATTGCCCACGCGGGGTCCGTCGCGGCCCATAGTCAACCAGGCCGTCACGCATACGGCCACGAGGCCCTGCCCGGGCTGGCGATGCGCCGGATCGCTGATCTGTACCCCGGCACCGCTAAAACCGCCGCCCGCCGCCGCCCTCGCCATCGGCCAAACGTCTCCCCTGGCGTTGGCGCCCGCCCGCACCCTCCAGCACGTCCCGACTCTGCCGTTCACCGAGGCCCGCGCTCGGTTCATCGAGATCATCGGCCGTGCCGAGTACGCCAAGACTCCTACGGTCATCATCAAGCGGGGCCGAGAGGTCGCGGTGGTGATGCCGATCGAGGCCCTCACCTACCTGCTGGCCGCCAAGAGCCCTTGTCGTCCCCGATCAGGTTTCGTGACCGGCTCGCGCACCAGTCGCTGAGCCAGCTCGACGCGTTGCTCCTCTGGCGCGTCAGCATCGAACGTGTCGCCGAGCTGCGGGCGGTCCTCCTCGGTCTGCGGGCGTCGGGGCAGTAACCGGACAACTCTCCGGGCCTGGTGGGATCGATCTTCATACGGAATTACATCGCCGGTCTCCCAACTGGTTATCACGCGGTTGGACACAGGCAGGATGCCACGGTCGGTCGGGTAGCCGACCAACTGTGGGCCGGATGCGGAGCCCAGCCTGGACAGAGCTGGTGGGGCCGGGGCGTATGCCCAGATCCCACCAGCGTGGGCTTCACTGTGGTATCACCAGCGTCATCATTTCCGGATGGAGCGCTTTCGCTTCCTGTCGGATGCAGTCGATAACGAAGGGTTTAGAGGTCGCGCCAGCTTCCGCAAAAATCTCCGGAACGGTCGTTACATGTGGGGGTATCAGCACGCCGTGTTGTCTGAGGCAGGAGACGACGCGGATACGCAGTTGCTGATCCATCACTGGCCTGTAGCTGGCGATATAGACCTCCTCGACGTAGGAGAGGTGCCTGAGACTGCATTCGCCTACGGCTTGGTTGTATTCGTTGACGGACTGGCCATGTGAGGTGGACTCCACTATGAACCGCAGACCGTCAGCCGGGTTGAGCACCGGTGGAGATACACGGATGCCGTGACGGAGAAGGCAATTAACGTTCTGGCCAACGCTGGTGCGGTATTCGTCGGCGGTGACGAGACCGTCGGCCAGGATCCGCTGCTGTTCGACGAAGCCCTTGGCGAGTGCTTCGCTGGCCGCCTTAGTGGCCAGCGAAGCACTCGGCTCAGGCCGCTCCGTCCCACATCCTGCCAAGAGCAAGATTACCACGATCGTCCATGCACGGATCTGGCGGACGGCAGCGACCCTGGTCATGTGATAGACACGTTGCACGACGGACAGCCGTAGTGGTGGCCGCCCTGGATGTTCTCGCCGTAAACGATCACGGTTACAAGCTCACTAGCCCAGAGCACGGGGCCCCACTCGCCGTTATTTCTGATGTAGCCAGCGCCGAGCGGACCCGCGCAGTCGCCGCTCACCCTGTTGGTCTGGACGTATCCGTCATTACCAGAGTTCCAACTGGCGATATAGTTCGAACCGCAATGGCGGTACACGGTCCGCTCACCCAGTGCGTGCGCCTCGGTAATTGACGCGCTCGTCGCTGCGGCCGCAAGTGTGACGGCGACCGCTGCCCTTTTCGTCCTGCTCCATTTCGTACCCATTTCTGCGCTCTCCTTCGGAGGATTCCAGTGCGGCGAAGATTCCTGCCCGCGTATCCTGAATTACCTGTCTGAGGAATCTATTGCGCCCTTTCTTGCGCGTTCTTCCCCTCGGTTGGACGTAACCAAGTCGTACTGGCTGCCGCTGGATCACACCAGCCGAACAGGGCTAGCGCTGTGTCGGGAACATGTCCCTGACACTGTGATACGGTCCGTACCTGCGCAGATACGGAGGGTGGTATGCGTGACTGGCTCGGACGGCTACGACGAACTCAACGGCATCACCGATGCAGCTGGCCTTGGCGTGTTCCTCCGTAAGCTCCGCGGCGACAAAACTCAAGGGACCATTGCTCGCCGGGCCACCGCCGCGAATTTTTATCTTCACCGACCTGACCTGTCGACCATTGAGAATGGCCGACGCCTGCCCAGCAAGAACGAATTGCGAGGAATCCTGCACACCTGCGACCGCCTCGACCTCGCCGACCGTCTTGAAGAGATCCGGCAGCAACTGCTCAACCGAGGGATCAAAGCAGCCGAGAGCCAGTCCCGGGAGTACCCTGCCGCACCCCAGACACCGCGCTGGTCCCGGCTCCAAATCGGGCTGATCGTCTTCCTCGCCTCGGTGATCGTGCTGGCAGCTTCCTTCTACGCTGTCGGCATGCTCCGCTGGCGCTGGCCGGACGACAACACGCCGGAACTACGGCTCCAGGTACCCCGCCCCGTACCAGGCGATCAGCCTTGCAGCGAACGAAAGCAAGTCATCGATACACCTGTCGACGGTGAAGCCAGCGGCTCGATCAAACTGAGGGAATGTCCCGACACGCTTGAAATCTGGATCGCCGACCTCGACCGCGACTCGCGCTGCATCTACGCCGAGATCCGCTGGTCCCCCGAGCAAATCCACCGCACGAAACGAGCATGCCCGGTCGGCTCGATCAACGTCGAGCAGATACCCAGAATCAAACCTGACTACACCGTCGAACTTGTTTCCATCTATCGCCCATGAGGAATGTGAGCAGATATTATTTGCCATAATGAGTCGTTCCTCGACTTTTGCGGTTATGCGGCGGCCAAGACCCAGGTGTGCTGGATTTCGAGGATTTCCTCGGTTGTGGCTGGCCGCGGGCATGAGGGGAGGAATCGGGTGGTGATGATCTGGCGGCGGAGCGTGGTGAGCATGTCTGGTGTGGAGGGCTCGGTCTTGGTCGCCTTTACATCGAACTCAACGTAACGGCCGTCACGCTGGACGGCTTCCGAGTATCCGCAGTGGTAAGGACGGTGCCCCGGTTGTGCGTAACGTCAGCCGCAGTCACTATACGGGTGATCACGATGCTTTCGCCGAGTTCGACACCAGAGCTGTTCCAAGCCGCTCGAACAACACTGGTGTCGAACTCGGCGCACGCAGGGTTGGATGGTGGGGGGGTGGTTGAGGTTCAGGAGGAATCCCCGGTATCGGATACGGTGGCCGGGCGACGGGGTGTCGTGCACGCTTTCATCGGCTACTCAGCGTGAAATTGCGGATGTAGTGTTAAGTGGCCGGGCGGGATGATGACGAAGCCCGCCTCCTCGCGTGGTGGAGGCGGGCTTCTGAGTGTCGGATTTATGGGCGCTTGAACTCGCTGTTGTCAACGCCGCTGACGAACGCGTCCCACTCGCCGTGACTGACGACGAGTGCTGGCCCGGCCGGGTTCTTCGAGTCGCGCATGGCAACCCACTCTCCGGTAAACACTACCTCTACACACTGGCTGTTGGCGCTGCTCCTGGAGCTTTTGCGCCATACGGCCTGTGAGAGGCCTGTCTTGTTGAGGGGCCTGGGGTGAACGGAACTCGGGCTCCTTACAGAATCGTGGCTCGGTCACGTCGTTGCGAGGTGGATGAGGTCGGTGGAGCGGCCGACTGTCAGGTAGGCGCGGCCGGGTGGGGCGGCGAAGTACTGGTCGGGCTCGAGGGTGAAGCCGTGCTCGCGGGCTGAGGTTCGGTTGGTGGGGGTGAGGAGCAGGCGGGCGCCGCCCGTCATGATCTCGGTGACGATACGGGTGAGGGAGCGGCGCTGGCCGGTGATGACCGGGAGGGCGTCGCCGGAGAACACGAGCGCGTGGCGGCCGAGGGCGCCGGGGCCAGCGATCTCCTCAAGGAGGGTGGGGGCGTCGCTGAACCCCTCCTGGGAGGGCGTGAGGGTGATCTGCTCGCAGTCATCGATCACGACGGCGTAGCGGCCTTCTCCGAAGGCGGTGGCCGCTTCTCGCAGGTCGGCGTCCTTGATCGTAGTGCCGGTGAGCACCCGGACGCCGGCATCGGCAGCGAGCAGGGTGGGCAACGGGGAACGGGGTGGGGCAATCGCGAGTACCCCGATACCGACCCGGCGCAGGCCGTGGGCCAGGGTGGCGGCCGCGGCGGTGCGGCCGGAGCCGGGTGGCCCGGAGATGAGCATCAGGTGGGGGCCGGCGTCGATGAGGTCGATGCCGATGGTGGTGGCGTCGGGGCCGCCGATGCCGAGGGAAATCCAGGTGGGTGAGGGCGCGGGTTCGGGCAACGGCAGTTGGCTGAGGGTGATCTGCATGGGCAGGGCGGGGAAGGCCAGCGGCCGACGGGTGAGATCCAGCGTGCCTGCCTGCTGGGTCAGGGCAACGGCAAGTTCGCCGACTGTGGTGTGATCGTCACATCGAGTCACAGGTTGAGAGTGGGTCCACTCTGTCCGGAGCGGGTGCGCCGGGATCTCGGTCAGGTTTGCGCCCTCTCTGGCCACTGCGGGATCTTCCTGGTGCCGGGCCGGTGCCCCCTGATCGCTGTTTCGGCAGAATAAGGTGCTCACCGCGCTGTGTTCTTCCGAAAAGGCGATCATGGACTGGGCTGGT
>JBQTGW010000259.1:0-7548 GCA_052390495.1 Pseudonocardiales bacterium | reverse complement strand
CCCAAGACACATCCCGCGAGCGTCCGTGCGAGCGCCCCGGCTACCGCGTCGGCAGGCTGATTGTTGCTGATTCCCCGCAGGCTTACATAGCTCGAAGCCAGGCAGGCTAGCGCTCGGCCCACCAGTGCCACCGGAGGGATTTCTCCCACCTGGAACGGCCCCCCTATCGTGAGAATTCCCTCCCGCTGCAGGCGGTTCCGGATCCGAGACTCGATCGCTGGGCGATCACTCGTCGATAGAACGTCGTCAGGAATCGACGCAAGAGCTTGCTCTAACACTTCTTGCTCTGAATCTGACAGTCGAGCGTAAGAAGCGAAGTCTGTTTCTATCGCCTGAGCCACCGTTACCTCCACCTTACAATATCTCTGACCTGTATTCGCGCCACTTAGCTTAGCGTAGTCGGGTTCCACCGTTCGCCAGAGGTGATCACGGTGGCGGTGCGGTGGTACCTGCTCGACGTCCCGCGTCGGTAGGGTCGGCCAGGTGAGCGCGCACACGACACCCGCAGGGAGGTTGCTCGGGATCAGCGATGTGCACGTGGGCTATCCCGACAACCGTGCGATAGTCGAAGGGCTACGACCCAGCTCGGACCACGACTGGTTGATCGTCGCAGGGGACGTGGCCGACCTCGTGTCCGACGTCGAGTGGGCGCTGCGGGTGCTCCGTGATCGGTTCCATACCGTCATCTGGGTGCCGGGCAACCACGAGCTCTGGACTCTGCCGAACGACCCCGTGACACTGCGGGGCGAGTACCGGTACCGGCACCTTGTGGAACTCTGCCGCCGCTTGGGGGTGATCACCCCTGAGGATTCTTACCCGGTCTGGCAGGTTTCGGGCGGCCCGGTTCGGATCGCGCCGCTCTTCCTGCTCTATGACTACACTTTCCGGATCCACGGCATGCACACCAAGGAACAATCACTGGCCTATGCGCAGCAGACCGGGATCGTCTGCGCCGACGAGTCCTTTTTGCACCCGGACCCGTACCCGAGCCGGGAAGCATGGTGCCGGGCCAGAGTCGTCGAGACCGAGCGGCGGTTAGCCGAGTGCGACCCAGCTGTGCCGCTGGTTCTGGTCAATCACTGGCCTCTGGTCCGCGAGCCAACCCGGGTGTTGCGGTATCCGGAATTCGCCCAGTGGTGCGGAACCGAACTGACCGCAGACTGGCATCGTCGCTTCACCACCGCTGCCGTGGTGTACGGTCACCTGCATATTCCTCGCTCGACGGTGTATGACGGAGTGCCATTCGAGGAAGTGTCACTGGGCTATCCGCGGGAGTGGTCCCCTCGCGGGCTGCCCCATCCCCTGCTCCGCACCATCTTGCCGAGGCAGGAATCGAGGTGATCGAGAAGATCCTGCCCGACGTAGTGGCCAGCGCTGAGGCCTTCGACGACCCTTCCGACGCGGTGTTGTTCCCCGAGGAAGAGGTGGTGATCAGCCGGGCGGTGGAGAAGCGACGGCGGGAGTTCCGCACGGTGCGGCACTGCGCCCGACTGGCGCTCGGCGAACTCGGCATACCCCCGGTGGCCGTGTTGCCGGGCGAGCGCAGAGAGCCACTATGGCCACCGGGAATCGTCGGCAGCATGACGCACTGCTCCGGTTACCGGGCTGCGGCGGTGGCCCGCGGGCGAGATCTGCTCTCCATCGGCATCGACGCCGAGCCCCACGAACCACTGCCTGCCGACGTCCTGGGCGCCATAGCGCTGGACGAGGAGCAAGCCAGGCTCGCCGACCTGGGGGTAGTGGAACCTGCGCGCTGCTGGGATCGGATCTTGTTCTGCGCCAAGGAAACCGTGTACAAGGCATGGTTTCCACTCACCCGCCGCTGGCTGGGGTTCAAGGACGCCACCATCACGATCGATCCCGCTGAGGGCACCTTCTCCGCCCGCCTGCTGGTGACCGGGCCGACCATCGCAGGCGAACCGCTGACCAGGTTCGACGGACGCTGGCTGATCGGTGACGACCTAGTGCTCACCGCGATAGCGGTGGAGCACCCCGGCTTGCACCGGTGGCGCACTCCGGTCCAGCCAGCTGACCGACCGGCACCGCGAAGAACACCAGGATGAGTTCGTTCACCTCGGCCGGGCCAACGCCAGCTCCGGCACGACTCGCGCACCCAATGAAGTGCCGATCATCCGGGTCGGCCCGGATCAGTGCGACGTCAGGGGGTCGCGTCGACGTTCGCCCTGGACTTCTCGTCGCGTTCCATCAGCTCGACGAGGCTTCGCGGACGCATGTCAGTCCAGTTCACCTCGATGTAGTCCAGGCAGGACTGTCGCGGACCCGGTCCGTGCATGATCGTCCAACCCGCAGGGACATCGACGAAGGTCGGCCACAGCGAATACTGGCCCTCGTCGTTGATCAACGCGTAAAAAATGCCGTCCTCGGCGTCGAACGGGTTGATCGACATAGCCTCGTTACTCCCTTGACTCGATGTGCTCGGCTCCCCAACTCCGTGCAATTAAAGTAAGCCTAAGCTAGCTTCTTGACTATCAATTCATCCGTTCGGGTGATAGTTGGACCTCGCCCATCGTACGCGCGCGACATCCGGCGATGATCCGCCCAACGCCGCCACCGCAGTGCTACGGCGAGTTACGCCTTCCCGTCCCTACCGGGGCGGCCTGACCGACGTCCGGCTCGTCTCCCGCTCGTGCCTGGCCTGCACGGGCACTCGTTGCTCTCCCCGGCGTCACTGCGCTCCGCTGAGCAAGGGAAGGTCATCCTCGTCGCGGGGATACACCATCAGAGTGGCCGTCTTGTGCGGCAACTCAACCTCGCCAACACGGCGGAAGCCTGCAGCCGCGAATGCGCGGAGGGCGACCTCGTTGAGCACGTTCGGCTCGGCGACGACCCGCCCGCACCCGCTTTCGGCACGCAGCAGGCCTTCCGCGATCCACCGCAGGATCTGCCGTCCGAGGCCGCGGCCAATCCTGGCCTCCTCGCCGATGGCGATATGAATTCCGAGGTCACCGGCGGCAAAAGGGTAGCACCCCGCGAGCCTATCGAGAGCTACCCGGTAGATCTCAACGTACGCCACAGGGACGCCGTCCGCGAGCACGAAAGCAGGTCGAGAATGCCTGCCGTTCACCTGCTCGCTGATCTCCTCGCTCCACCGCGACACGCTCCACGCCTGGTTCCAAAAAACGACCACGTGTGGCTTACTCATCCACCGCGTGATCAGTTCCACGTCGGCTGCTTCCGCAGTTACGCCGAGCAACGAAAACGTGTCGGGCAATACGGGCAGAGGTGGCGGACCGTAACTATCCGGATGCAGCGCTTCGATGAATTCACGGCGTGGCGCCATGTTCTCTTCCTTACGCGAGTCGAATTCCAATGACCTACCAGCTCGGCCCGCCCAGACGCTCCCCACGATGCGTTCGACCCACCGAGATCCCGTCGCAGTGCTCACACCTGGGGGGTCGCTGCCCGGCCCTTGAGTAGTCGGCTCAGCCGGGGCCGGGTGGGCGCGAAGGAAGACCCAAGTGCATAGCGGCGGACCATCAGCGGGGTAATCCCCCTAGTACCCACCTCAAGTCGGCGGGCCAATTCCGCCAGATCAGCGGGGTCGGCCATCACTCGATGCCCGACCCGCAACCCGGGCAGGAACACATGGCAACGCCGGTAGACCAACTCCGACAGCGCGAGTTCCAGCAGATCGGCCTTCTTGGAGCGCCCCAGATACCGCTTGTTCATAGTCAACCGCAGCTGAGCTGAGGAACCCACAACCTCGCCGAAGACCTTCGATCTGCGGAAAATAGCATTGAGCGACGAGACCAGCTCGGCATAGGCAGCGTGGTGCCGAGCGCACTGGTCCGGGTCATCGACTGACTCCAGCGCATGCAGTGAGATGTGCGCGCTGAGGTTACTGCGGAACTCGGTGCTCAAACGAGTTACCAGCGCGGAGTCCGTCGCTTTAGCGCGAGTGTACACGTCATCGGTGACCATCACCGCTCCCGCCGGCAATGTCATATCACTCATGGTCTTACCGAGTGTCACGATATCGGCGCACTCCAGTACGTCCCGATGGGCGAGGTAATGCTTGCCGCCACGCCATCCGCCGGTCAATATCTCGTCCACGCCGACGAGGTAGCCATACTCGTCACGATGTCGATCAATGACCTGCACCAGGTTGTCCGGTAGCTTGCGGCACTCCGTTCCCTGCACCAACTCGAACCACACCAACGCCACGTCGCCACCACGCAGCACGGTGATCAGCTGCTCTGCCGCGTCTGCGGCAAAAGCGTCGATATAGATTAGTTTAGAGTAGTACGGCCGGAACGCATCCGTATCGGACTCCTCCGCTCCCTCCGTAACGTGCCTGCTCAGGTTGAGCGAGAACATCGTCTTGCCACCGAAGTTACCCTTGAAGGTGACGACCGTACGACACTGCGGCTTGGCCAGCGCCGCGAGAGTCACCGCGATAGTGTTAGAGATAGCCCCGCTCACCGAGGGAAATGCATGGGCTAACCCGGTCAGCTCGATCAGCTTCTGCTCGAGATCGTTGAAGTAGTCATGACCTGGGTTATGTAGCGCAAGCACATCGGGGACCAGATCGGGCGGGTTGTGTCCGCGCAGGTTACTGCCGAGCCCGCCAATACAGTCGATGACATCCCAGCCGTCGATGGTCGTGAACCGGCCACCTGCTGCCTTCTGCACCTCAACATGCAAACCAAACATTTTGGATATCTCCACGATATCAGGCTTGATGTGTCGGCCCCAGTAATCGATTGCCTTGGCTGGATCTTCGTCGATGGCCCGCAGCACTTCGTGGTGCTGGTCGGTGAAGTAACCGTGCTTATCCAGCACGTCGAGCACCAGCGATGAGCACAACACATTTCCGCCGAAGGTTGAGGTTTGGGCGAAGCAATCAACTTTATTGCGCCACACCTGATTCGCCTCAGCTGACATGGTGAACGCGCCGAACGGGACCTGTCGATCCGCCAGACTCTCTCCGAATATCATCACATCGGCACCAATGGAGTTGTCAAAAATGTTTGGATTCGTAAGCTCCACTTCGGTACAGCACAAGCCGACCTGGCAGCCGTCTCGTCGGCAAGCATGTACGAGATCAGTAAGATTCTGATCCTGCAGATCAATTGTCTCGTCGCGCACGATAATCACGGCAACCCATGGTCGGCCACCGATTTCGCGCACTGCACGGTCGATCGAGGTTACACTGACGACATGAGGGATCAGTGCTTCGGCGGTGCCTAGCCCCACCGGGTCCATGAAGTCATGGTAGTGGTTCTTCGCGTCGATCAGCAGCACCCAGCCACCATCGTCCCGGCCCGCCCGGACAGCCGTGTGCCTGGCCAGGTTGATCGCCCCCGATAAAGCTTCCAATCCAGAGCTAACCAGGTAGGAAAAATACGGCCCAGTACGCCCCACACCGACCAGCTCGCTCAGCAAATAACTCAGCTTGGCGGCCTCCTGGTTTATAAAGCTGCTCCCGAGGAGCAAATTGCAGCGTTGCTCCTGGTTGTGCCTGGCGATCAAGTCCAGCGCCCGCTCCGTGGCGGGCCGGAACATCGACCGTGCTGAGCTGTCCATCAGACCTCCTTCAATCACCACAGGCTCTTTCCCCTACCAGCCCATCCGGTGCCCCTCCGCGTGCCGTCCCAATGGATAGACAGCTGGCTGGCTGCCCAGCGCGGAGGTCAGCTGGCGGACACGGCGTCAGACTCTCCAGGTTAGCCTAAGCTAACTTGTCAAGATGGCCCTCGATCACGGACGGCCTCCGTCCGGCTCACCTGCGTTCCGCTGCTGTTGACAGCGCACCATCGAGTATATTAAGTTAGCCTTACCTATATTCACGTCCATCGGTTGTCACTGTGCGCAGACGGTGGCATCACAGTGCGTCAACTTGCAGGTAAGGGAGGAATCTCCAGCGTCCTGTCACAGATCGAGCGTCGACAAGCAGCGTGGACAAGCGGGGAAGCGACCTCATACTGGGCGACCTTACTGGGAAAGCGCTGGTACGAGCACTGTGCTGAGCCTGCCATTCACGATCGACCGGCTGTTACTGCTGTCGAGGACCTCACTCGTGCTATTTGGCCGGAGCGACGCCCCGCAGCGTGTCCACGTCACCAATGCATCGACAGGTGAGCAGGCTCGTCATCCACCAAAAAGCTATGTGAACTAGAAAGTAGCACTCAATATGCCCAAGCGCGAAGATGTACGCTTGCACTTGTCGAGCGCCCAGGCGGCCATCTGGTTCGCAGCACAGCTCGACCCCGAAAACCCCGTATACAACATCGGCGAGTACATAGACGTTCGTGGTGCACTGGACCCAGACCTCTTCGAGACGGCTCTTCGTCAGGCAGTGAACGAAACCGAGTGCCTGAGTGTCCGCATCGTCAATGATCAAGATGGGCTGTGGCAAGTTCTCGAACCTACTATCGACTGGTCCATGCAGATCATCGACGTCAGCGCGGAACCAGATCCGGAAGCTGCAGCCGAACGATGGATGCAAAGCGCACTCACTCAGCCCTTCGACCTTACCCGGGGCCCACTGTTCTCTTACACTTTAATCAAACTCGAGGATCATCTGTGGTACTGGTACCAGGCATACCATCATATCGTAGTCGATCCCTTCGGACTCTGCCTGATTGCTCAACGAGTAGCCGAACTGTACACAGCACTGGCCTGTGGTAGAACCTGGCAACGACCCTCGTCTGATACCCTGTTTTCGCTCGTGAATACCGATAAAATCTATCGCAATTCAGCTCAATTCGCACTGGATCGAGATTACTGGCTAACGCGCTTTTCTGACCGCCCCGAACCTATTCGACTCACCACTGCGTCGCCGATGCCGCACAGTGGTCGTCATCGTAGTACTTATCGTTGCTCGTCATCGTACGCTGCCCGCCTCGTTGCTGCCGCAGCGAAATTCGACACTAGTTGGTCTCGTGTTGTGATTACTGCGTTCGCGGTATATTTGCATCGAATGACCGGAGCGCCGGGGGTCGTTCTCGGCCTACCGGTCAGGGCTCGTTCGGATAGTGTCCTGCAAAGAACACCCGGAATGGTGTCGAACGTGCTGCCGCTACGGCTGGCCGTACATCTCGACATGAACTGGTCCGAACTGGTAGGAGAGGTTTCACGTCAGGTCGACGAGGCATTCCAGCACCAACGGTACCGCGGCGAGGACCTATGTCGGGAACTTAGGATACCTGACGGCATTCGGACATTCGTAGGTCCAACGTTAAATATTATGGATTTTAGCTGTCGCCCTAGCTTCGCCGGGCAACGTGCCACTATGCACAACCTGGCCCTCGGACCGGTCGATGATCTGTCCGTTGCTGTGTACGACAGGCGCGACGGAAGCGGCCTGCGTATCGATTTCGACGCAAATCCAGCACTATACGGGACCGAAGACGTCGGGAATCATCAACGCCGCTTCCTCAGCGTACTCGAGGCCGTCATGGTGGCTGATCCTGGTGTGTTGGTGGGGGATGTGGGTGTGTTGCTGGCGGGAGAGCGTTCCAGGCTGGTTGTGGAGTGGAATGACACGGTTCGGGAGGTGTCGGCGCTGCCGTTGCCGGGGTTGTT
>JBQTGW010000258.1:0-43721 GCA_052390495.1 Pseudonocardiales bacterium | reverse complement strand
GGCCCCCCCCCTCCCCCCCCCCCCCGGGGGCCCCCCCCCCCCCCTGTGGGGGGGCCCTCCCCCCAACCCCCCCCCCCCGCCACTCACGGGTGGCGCAGCCGCAAGCCAACGAGGTTGGCCAGCGACTCGCCGCGGGCCACCCGCCAGGCACGCTCCCGCCGGATCGACGAGGCGAACCCGATCTCCAGGAGGGTGTTGAAATCACCGTCGGCGGCTTCGAGCACCTGCCCCAGCACCCGATCCAGCTCCACAGCGGTCACGCTGTGATGGGCCAGACGCCCGATGAGGTAGATATCGCCGGCCTTGTCCAGCGTGTAGTGCACGCCATAGAGCCGGGCGTTGCGCTGGAGCAACCAGCGGTAGACGTCCATGTGGGCCTCATCCGGACGACGGCACACGAACGCCTCCACCAGCACACTGTGCTCACCGACGAGCGCCCAACAGGTGGTCTGCAACTTCTTGGTGCCCGGCAGGGTGATCAGAAAGCTGCCCGGCTCGCGGCGTTCATAGCGCAGCCCGGCCTCGTCCAGCGCACCCGCGATGACCGCGTCCAGCTCGGTCCTGCGGGTCATACCGCGACCTCCCGGTCCAGCGCCTCCAGCCGATAGGACGTGGCAGCGTCGGCGTAGACCCTCAGCAGCGCCTCGGTGGTGCGTTCCCAGGAGAACCGCTGGGCATGCTCGACGGCGCCGGCCGCGAGCTCCGCACGGCGCCCCTGGTGCAGCGCGACGGCGGACAGTGCGTCGGCCCAGTCGGCCGGGTGATGGCTGCCAACCAGTTGTCCGGACACCCCGTCGGCCACCGCCACCGGCAGACCGCCCACCTGCGCCGCGACCACCGGCGTCCCGCAGGCCTGCGCCTCCAGTGCGACCAGACCGAAGGACTCGTTGTAGCTGGGCACGGCCACCACATCGGCCGCGCGGTACACCCCGGCCAGCGCGGAACCGCCCTGCGGTGGGGCGAACACGACCTGCCCCGAGATCCCCAAGGTAGCCGCGAGCTGATGCAGGGCGGTGGGTTCAGCCAGCCCAGTACCCGATGGTCCGCCCACGATGAGCACCCGCAGCCGATGCCGCAGCGCCGGGTTACGACGCAGCATCTCGGCGGCAGCGCGCAGCAGCACGTCCGGCGCCTTGAGCGGCTGGATACGCCCGACGAAGGCGAGCACGATGGCGTCCGGCGCCAGACCCAGCTCCGCCCGGGAGGCCGCCCGGGAGCCCGGCCTGAAGCGCTCCAGGTCGACGCCCGGCGCGATGGTGACGGTGCCTGCCGGGTCCGCGCCGTAGAGTTCGACGAGCTCGGCGGCCTCGGCCCGGGTGTTCGCCACCAACCAGTCGGCCTCGGCCACCACCTGCTCCTCGCCGATCACCCGGGTGTGCGGCTCCGGGTCGTCACCGCCGGCCAGCGCGGCATTCTTGACCTTGGCCAGGGTGTGCGCGGTGTGTACCAGCGGTACCCCCCAGCGGTCCCGGGCCAGCCACCCGACCTGCCCCGAGAGCCAGTAATGGGAGTGCACCACGTCGTAGTAACCCGGCTCACGGTGCGCCTCGGCCCGCAGCACCCCGGCGGTGAATGCGCACAGCTGCGCGGGTAGATCGTTCTTGGCCAGCCCCTCGTAGGGCCCAGCTGTGATGTGCCGCACAATGACGCCCGGCGCCAGTTCGGTCACCGGCGCCAGCCCGGAGGAAATGGCTCGGGTGAAGACCTCGACCTCGACGCCACGGCGCGCCATCCGGGTGGCGGTCTGTTCGATGTAGACGTTCATCCCGCCCGCATCGCCGGTACCCGGCTGCTCCAGCGGAGAAGTGTGCACGGACAACACCGCGACCCGACGCAGCGCCATCCCGATCCGTCCGATCACACTCCCACTCTAGGGTCGGCACTCTAGGGTCGGCCTCATGACGCAGGAGCGACCGACGGCCGTTGTCACCGGGGGTAGCAGTGGGATTGGGGCTGCGACGGCCCGTGCGCTGGCTGCGGCGGGTTTTCATGTGGTGCTTGGAGCCCGCCGGGTCGAGCGCTGTCAGGAGATCGCCGACGAGATCGGCGGCACAGCGCTGCGCCTGGACGTACTCGATCCCGCCTCGGTAGCCGCCTTCGCCGACGCCGTGCCCGCCGCGCGGGTACTGGTGAACAACGCAGGCGGCGCCAAGGGGTTCGACCCGGTGCTGGCGGGCGACGAGGACCAGTGGCGCTGGATGTGGGAGGCCAACGTACTCGGCACGCTGCGGATGACCAAGGCATTCCTGCCCAAGCTGATCGACTCCGGGGACGGCGTAATGGTCACGGTAACCTCGGTCGCCGCGCTGGAGGCATACGACAACGGCTCGGGCTACACCTCCGCCAAGCACGCCCAGGCTGTGCTACACCGCACCCTGCGAGCCGAGCATCTCGGCCAGCCGGTGCGGTTCATCGAGATCGCCCCCGGCATGGTGGAGACCGAGTTCTCCCTGGTGCGCTTCGACGGCGACGAGCAGCGAGCCGACCGGGTCTACTCCGGGGTCACCCCACTGATGGCCGAGGACGTCGCCGAGGTCATCGCCTTCGCGGTCAATCGGCCCGCCCACGTGAACCTCGACCTGATCGTGCTCAAACCGCGCGACCAGCACTCCGCAATGCGCGTACACCGCCGAACCTGACCTGCTGCGCTCCTAGCCGAACTTACAGTTCACGAGGTCGCATTCCGGCCCGAGGCGTATGTCGAACCGCTGCTCAACGCCTTCCTGGAGATGTGCGGCGAATTTCATGACCTCGGCGGTCGTTGCGTCACCGCGGTTCGTCACGGCCAGCGCATGCCTCGACGACAGCGCGACCGCGCCGCGACCCCAGTCGTGGCCATAGCCACGGGGAAATCCCGCATGGTCGATGAGCCACGCGGCCGACAACTTGATCCCCGCTGGATCGGGATATTGCGGGCAGTCCCGTGCCTTGTCCGGCACCGAGGTGAGCACGGGATTGATGAAGAAGGACCCGACGCTCCAGGTGTCGTGGTCGTCAGCATCAAGGATCATGCCGCTCTTACGCCGGAGCGCAAGGACGGCGTCTCGTACGTCTCTGGTCGGCGCGGTTGTGCCAGGCGCGATGCCGAGCTGTTGCGCGAGACCCGCATAGCGGATGGGGTGCGACCCGGTGGAGCGGGTCAGCTGGAAGGTTACGTCGAGCACCACGTAGCGGTCGGTGTGTTTGAAAACCGACTGCCGGTGGCTACCAAAGCCGCACCGATCCGGCGTCCACTGCTCGATGGTGCCGGTGGCGCGGTCGTACACGGTCAGGCGACTGAGCAGGTCGGAGGTAAGGGTGCCGTACGCACCCACGTTCTGCACGGGGGTCCCTCCCGTCGAGCCGGGGATGCCCGACAGCGGCTCCAGTCCGGCGAGGCCCGCGTCGAGACAGGTCGTGACGACGGTGTCCCACTCGACACCGGCCTCGACGGTGACCCGTTCTCCATCCACGGTCAGCCCGGACGTGGCCACCTGCACGACGAGCCCTTCGAAGCCCTGATCGCCGACGACAAGGTTGGAGCCTCCCCCCAGCACGAGAACGGGCTTGCCCACAGCGTCGGCTTCCCGGATCAGCGCAACGAGGTCTTCGGTAGTGCGCACGGCCTCGTACTCACCGGCAGGACCACCCAGGCGCATCGTCGTGAGCTCGGCGAGCATCGTCTGCACGGCGGCTCACGCTACCGCTGCACCCGACCGCCGCACGATGACGATCAGCCCCGGTTCGGGTCATACCCCCGGTTCGGGTCAGCCCTCGGTTCGCGTCGCGCGGATCTCGTGGCCGGCGGAGGTGAGGCAACGGCCCGTTGCGAGGTCGAAACGCCAGCCGTGCAGGGCGCAGGTCAGCACGCCGTCGGAGACGCTGCCGAACTTGGTGAGGTCGGCGCGTAGGTGCGGGCAGCGGCGCTGCACGCGCCAGCCGCCGAGCTCGATGTCCTGGCCGTCGTCGTTCTGCTCGTCGTACCAGTTCTCGACGTAGTCAATGCGTTCCTCGGACAAGCACTTGAAGAAGATGTAGACGTACTCGTTGTATTGCCCGACCCGGCTGGCGGTGAACCGGCACGAGAGGAAGAGACTGTTGGACCAGTCAACCTCGCGGCGGGCGACGTTCGTCGCGACCAAGTCCGCGGCGGTGGACAAGCGGTAGCGACAGCTCTCCCCGGCGTAGTGGCGGACTTCACGGGCGGGGAAGTCGATCACGACCGACAGCTCGCCAGCATCAAGGCGCACCGGGCCGCCCACCCCCTCGCAGATGTTGTCAGCCCGCTTGAGCAGTGGCTCCCACCATGCCTTGAGCTGATCAAGGAGATCGGCAGGTACCGGAGCGCGGCTAGCCCGCTCCCTGGCCAGCTCGGGCTGCTTGCGCGCCTGCAGTTCCCGCAGGTAAGCGGCCTTCTCCTCGAAGATGTGCCGGATCTCGAGGTCGGTGTGCCGCTCTTGGGTCAGCGTGCAGTGCGAGCCGTCGAACTCCGCGACGGTGCCCGGCAGCAGCAGGTGGGCCGACACCGCAGGCCGCGTGGTACGCAGCTCGGCGAGAAACTCGACCTGGTCGGTGAAGATGCTCTCCCCGCTGGCACCGCGGCCGTTGAGGTCGAACAGCTCCTCGTCCAGGAAGCACGGCGGCCCGGCGGTGGGAAACACGTGCGCGGCGCCGACGGCGTCGATATAGCGCAGCGCCCGGTCGGACTGCCCGGCGCGCTTGCGCCGAGCGAACTCCCGCTTCGCGTCCTCGGGCAGGTTGTAGACCATCGGCCACCAGATCGCGCCGGAGAACTGCGTGAAGTAGGCGTGCACATCGCCGAACTCGCGCAGCGCCTCGATGTCCAGCGGGTGCGCGTCGTTCTGGTTCAGCAGCACGGTACGCCCGTCGTCCAGCGACAGCGCCGAATCCCCGATGGGGCCGTCACTCGGCCCGGTCAGTGACGTGATCATGATGCGCAGCCCGTCGCGCTCGATGGGGACGCCACTCTCGGTGCGCAGGAACCGGGTGAAACCCAAGGCCGTCAGCTCGCGCTCCAGCTCGTCGGTCGGGTAGTCCGGCACCAGCACCGTGGCGTCCTTGCGCACGTGGCGGCTCAGCAACCTGGCGTCGAAGTGGTCCCGGTGCAGGTGCGAGACGTAGAGGTAGTCGGCCTGCCCGAGCCGACCCCAGTCGAGCTCGCTGTTGTCCGGAAACGGGAACCATGACCCGAAGAACGCAGGGTTCACCCACGGGTCGCACAGCACACTCCCTGCGGGCGTCTCGATGAAAAGCCCGGCGTGCCCGACCCCGGTGACGCGCATCCCATCTCCTCCATGTGTCGTAGCCAGCCGGTGGGAGCATCGACGCTCTGCGCACGCTCGTGTTCGACGCACTCGGTGCCACGTCCGCCGACCCGGAGGGCATCCCAAGCAGCACGGTATCGTCCGCGCCATGACCAGCCGAGTGGAGCTCCGGCACGCCTATCCCGAGCCACCCGAACGCATGCTTGAGGTACTCACCGATCCGGACTACCTACGCGACAAACTGCACGCGGTGGGCGGGCCGAACGCCGAGCTGATCTCCTGGGAGGACGACGAGCGCGGCATCACCGTCGTACTACGCCAGGCGGTGCCGGCTTCCGCGCTGCCCTCCGTCGTCCGCTCCTTCCTGCCTGGGGACCTGACGATCCACCGCACCGAGACCTGGACCAACTCCGGTGGCAGGGTGCGGGCAGCGGTCGACGGCGCACCGGGCACGATCACCGGGATCATGAGCCTTGAGCCTGACCCCGCAGGATCGGTGCTCGCCCTGCGACTGGAGGCCAAGGTCGGACTGCCGTTCATCGGCGGCAAAGTGGAGAACGCCATCACCGGCGGCGTCAGCAGGCTGATGGCCGCCGAATACGACTTCACAATGCAGTGGTTGCGCGACTCGACAAACCCCTGAGCGCTCACCCCTGCTCGCGACCCCTCGTCTGGCCCGGCCGACCGTCTGTCGGCGGGTGACCGCCCCAGCGTAACGGTGCTCGCCCCCGTCCCGACGTCACTTACAGCGACACCAGTGCGCCACTCCCGGTGGAGATCGTCACGGCGTTGCATCGACGATCTCGGGAGGGAACGTGTCGGCAACCAGGGTGGCCGGTCCACGAGACGGCATCCAGCGAAACGGCGCGCTTCGTCGGTGGCCGCGCCGCCTGCTCCAGTCCCCGGCTGTTGCTCCGCCGCGTGCCCCCCTCTCCACCGGGATCCCCCAGTGATCCCCGCCAACGCCACCTCCGGCGCTGTTCTCCTCGTTCGCTGTCGGCCCAGCGTGTCAGGCGGGGCCGCGCGGACGGTTCATCTGGTTTCGATGCCCGATCAGACCGAGGTGGACGTAGTCAGCACACTCTGCGGAGCGCTGCTGTTTCCCGACGACATCGAGATCGTCAGACCGGATGCCGGCATGCCCTGCACGACCTGCCTGCTTTACCGCGCTGCCACCCTGGCGCCACCGCCCACCGGAAGCGCTGCACCAGCTGGGCCAGCGCCCGTCCACCGGCGTGCCACCCCGGCCGGGTACCGGGCGCTGGGCTGGCCGGTGCTCACCCAGGGTGATCAGGTGTTGCTGGCGCTGGACCAGGACATACTCGCGCTGATGATGCCGGTCGGCCTGGCCGACGAGGTAGCGACGAGCCTGGACGCTCAGCACCGACCGGCGCCGGTGCTGGCCCACCCGTATGCGCCTGGGCATCGAGTGTTCCTGGCCGGCGAGCGCTACGGGATCGAGCTGCCCTGGCCCCCGGAGGTACACCTGATCACGGGCACAGTCCCGCTGCCACCCACCGCCACCCACCGCGGGCCGATCAACTGGCAAAACCTGCCCGACGACCACGTCCTGAGCATGTGCCGAGAGATCGACGTCTTCGCGGCGGTGCACACCGCGACAACACCATGACAGCGTCGCGACGGCTGCGGCTTCCCTGGTGGAGGCTTCCCTGGTGGAGGCTTCCCTGGTGGAGGGTGGCGGAGGCGGACGGGAATCGAACCCGCCTGACCGAGGTACTCGGATCACGTCGGTTTTGAAGACCGCGGGGGCCACCAGACACCCTGACGCCTCCATTGCAAGATCCTAAACACCGGGCTTGACAGACCGCGATTCGGATCCGAATTGCGGTCGAGGCGGCGGGTGGCGGGTGAGGTGTGCTGGCGGATTACGGTGGGCAGTGTGACGGCGACCGCGATCAGGCTGACGCAGTACGCGCACGGTGGTGGGTGCGCGTGCAAGATCCCGCCCGGTGAGCTGGAGTCGGTGGTGGCTGGGCTGGTCGGCGCGGAGGTGCACGACCCGGCCGGTGAGCTGGTCGTCGGGCTTGACGACGGCGACGACGCGGCGGTGGTACGCATCGCCGACGGCACAGCGGTGATCGCGACCGCGGACTTCTTCACCCCGGTGGTCGACGACCCCTACGACTGGGGCCGGATCGCGGCGGCCAATGCGCTCTCCGACGTGTACGCCATGGGCGGGCGGCCGGTGGTCGCGGTGAACCTGCTCGGCTGGCCCCGCGAGGTGCTGCCCTTCGAGCTGGCCGCTGAGGTGCTGCGCGGCGGCCGGGACGTCTGCGGCGCGGCGGGCTGCCACCTGGCGGGCGGACACAGCGTGGACGACCCCGAGCCCAAGTACGGCATGGCCGTAACCGGCATCGCCGACCCGGCCCGACTGCTGCGCAACGACGCCGGGGTCGCCGGGCTGCCGCTGTCGCTGACCAAACCGCTGGGCGTCGGGGTACTCAACAGCAGACACAAGACCACCGGCGAGGTCTTCGACCACGCCGTGGACACGATGACCACCCTCAACGCGGCGGCCTCGGCGGCGGCGCTGGCGGCAGGCGCCCGCTGCGCCACCGACGTCACCGGGTTCGGGTTGCTCGGCCATCTCCTGAAGCTGGTCCGCGCCAGCGGAGTCTCGGCGGTGCTGGACGCCGCCGCGGTGCCCTACCTGCACGGCGCCCGCCAGGCGCTGGCCGACGGCTACGTCAGCGGCGGCACCCGGCGCAATCTGGACTGGGTACGCCCCCACCTGGCCACATCGGTCAGTGACGACGAGTTGCTGCTGCTCGCCGACGCGCAGACCTCCGGTGGCCTGCTAGTGGCGGGTGAGGTCCCGGGCGCTCCGGTGATCGGCGAACTGGTACCCCGCCAGGACTGGCTGATCAAGATCCGGTGAGCCATCACTCGCACGGACCGGCACCACGAGCCTGCGCTGGTGGGCTCCCGGGGCCGCAGCCGAGGCACTGGTGTTCAGCGACCCGAACACCTCGATGATGAAGGCGCGTCAGTTCGGCCAGCAGTTGGTGGCCGTTCTGGTCACCAGCTTCGGCATCCGACTCCCGGCCGGGCGGGCAGGTCAGCACAAGCGGCTGAAGGTGCTGCTCGACTAGGGCGTCATCACCGCCCGGCCCATTCCTGCTTCGACACCGTCCCGGCTCCCCCACAATGGCCGCGGACAGCGATTCGGCTCCGAACAGCAGTCCACGGGCGCCCTCACACCGCCATTCGGAGCCGAATCGCTGTCCGCGGGTGCCTGAAACAGCCATTCGGCTCCGAATGGCACCCGACAGGACCCTCAGAATCGCTATTCGGCTCCGAATGGAATGGCGGTTCTGGGGAGCCTGTGCCGAGCGAGGCGTTCGGGTGCCGGTACTACTTCGCGTTACGAGCTCATAGGATTCAGTCATCTTGACGTGGCCCTGGGTGAAGTGCCCAGGTGGGATTTCTGCTTGCAGCACGCGGGAGCCCAGCTGCCGCGCGGCCTTGCATGTGACGCCCGGCGTCCGTCATGACGTCGATGCGCTGGTCGAGTTCGACGTCCGGCCGGGAATCGATTGCACGAACCGCGCCGCCAAGGGTGATCGGCCTCGGCTGATGCGGTCGACACGGAGCAGATCCTCGACGTGGACTTGCCACGCCACCGGCCGCCAGGGAAACCACCGTTTTGCTAGGAGGATTCGTGGCGCACGGTCGTTACTGGCCGAGGAGAGCATGGCGAGTCGTCCTCGCGCGGTATTGTCGGCGCGCTGACACGCTCCGTGATCGGAATTGGTCAGTGAACTCACGTTGCCGTGGTCAGCGGCGGGCGCGGATACGGACTGGGAAGGAGCACAATGGCGGTGCGGGATGGGGTGATGGAGCCGGTGCCGAATCGGTTGCTGCTGGCGGTTCGCCGGGCTCGTCGATTGACGCAGCAGCAGGTGGCCGAGGCGGTCGGCGCGGCGTACTACACGTTGTTCGACAAGGAAGCGGCGATCGACGCCGATTATGTGAGCAAGTTGGAGCGTGGGGAGATCACCTGGCCCAATGCCCGGTACCGGGCGGCGTTCCGGACCGTGCTGGGTGCCAACACCGATGCCGAGCTCGGCTTCTACTGCCGCCGCTCGCAAGCTACCGTGGAGGCGCAGGAGCTGGCTGACAGTGCCCGGGAGGTGGAGACAGCGAAACGCAACGAGTTCATCCGCCTGCTGGGCGGGGTCGGTGCCGGGGCTGGACTGGGTGTGGCCGGTGTTGCTGCCACGCTGCCCGACCCGGTGCGTGAAGTGCTGTCCCGGGCCGCCACCCCAGCACCACCCGGGCGGGTCGGTCGCACGGACGTCGAACAGGTCCGCTTCGCCGCTGAGACGTTCCGATCGTGGCGGGGTCGCTACGGTGGCGCTGCCTGCCGAGACGCTCTGACCGCGCAGCTGCGATGGGCCGCCGGGCTGCTGAACGGCGAGATGGACGACGCCGTGCAGAGCGAGCTGTACGCGGCGGTGGGCTCGTTGGCCCAGGTCGCGGGCTGGGCGAACGTCGATGCCGGGGACCACGAGGCGTCGCTGCCGTGCTACCACTTCGCCTTGCATTGCGCCGGGCAGGCCTCCGACTGGACGCTGCGCGCGCAGTCCCTCACCGATATGTCCCGGCAAGCGATTGATCTGGGTCGGCTGGATGACGCGACGAGTTTGATCGAGCTGGCACAGGTGCGTGCCGACCGGGTGGCCGGCACCGGCCGGGCGATCATGAGCAGCATGCACGCCGGAGTGCTCGGCGCCGCCGGGCAGGTCAGCGACTGCCAGCGGGCGATAGCGGCGGCCGAGGACCAATTCGCCGGTCACCAGCCGGCTGACGGCCCCGGATCGAGCACCTTCCAGCGGGCCAGCCTCGCCGACATCGCTCTCTTCAACGGGTACGCGCTGTTCCATGTGGGTCTGCGCGACCCGGCCGTGGCTCCGGCGGCGATCAGCCAGCTGCGATCCGCCCTGACTGATGTGGGCACCCTGTCGCAAGTTCGCCAGGCCACGGGAACCGCCAAGCTGGCGACATTGGAGTTACTGCACGGTGACCGGGATGCGGGAGTCGCCCTGGGCAGGCAGGTGCTCGACCTCGGTGACGGGGTGCGGTCCGCGCGGCTGACCGAGAACCTGCGCCGCCTGCACATCGCCACCCGGCAGCACGGCGAGGCCACCGAAGAACTCCAACAGCGACTCGGCCCGCTCCTGCGCTCAGCCTGACCGTCATCGCCCCCGCGGCGGCGTCTGCCACGTTCAGCACTGCTGCCTACCCAGTACCAGCCGACACGTCAAGTTGATATCATTCCCATAGAGGTATCGATATCGAACGGGAGGGTGCCGTGCGTACCGTGATCGACGTCGACGACGAAGCGCTGACTGAGGCCGCCCGCGAGCTCGGGACCACCACGAAGGTAGCCACCGTGAACAAAGCACTGAAGCTGGCCGCAGCCCGGCGGCGCACCAGGGCCTATCTTGACCTGCTCGCCGAGTTGGACCTGGCCGACGACGAGGGTCGGAGACATGCCTGGCGGAACGGCTGATGCTGTTCCTGCTGGACAAGTCGGCCCACGAGATCGCCCGTCGCGACCGTGCTGCACACCGGGTGTTCGAGACGCTGGCGGTGACCGGGCTGCTGGCCACCTGCGCCATGGTCGAACTGGAGATCCTGTACTCGGCACGTAACCAAGCTGACCATGCCCAGCTCCAGGCTTACCTGCACGAGCAGTGCGAGTGGCTGGAGACCACCGACGCCATCCTGCGCGATGCGATCGACCTGCAGGAAGCCATGCTCGTCGCCGGCATGCACCGCAAACCCCTCCCCGACCTGATCATCGCCAGCGTGGCGCGTCATCACCAGGCCGTACTGGTCCACTACGATCACGACTTCGACGACATCAGCAAGCTAGCCTCCGACATGACCACCCGGTGGATCACACCACCGCAGCGGTAATGCTGATGCCTCAATCCAGGTCCTCCCGCAGATGCACGAATAACATCGACGCCCACGCTCATGAGAAAGGCCCTTTCCTCCGCACCGCGACACGAGCCGCGCCAGGGCGATCGACCACCCGAGCACCTCGTGACCGCGCAGTGTGACGGCAGGAAGTTCCGCCCCCTCAGCGGTCAGTGACAGCCAGGGATGCCGCGACCAGCCGTCCAACCTAGTCATCGGATGAGCGACGGCGCGAAGCGCAATCTTGACTCGTTCCAGAAGACGCGGGATAGTGGGTACTGTCATGACCCACCCGGACGTCAGCCACCAACTGCGCCTGGCCGGGCTGCGGGTAACCCGACCGCGGGAGTCCGTGCTGGAGTGGTTGGCAGGGCACCCGCACACCACAGCGGATCAGATTCGTGCCGGGATCGTGCAGCGACTCGGCTCGGTGTCCACACCAGACGATGATGACGAGAAATATTCCATCCACCACGAGGAGGCACGGCAGTGACCAGTCCGCAGCCCAAGCCGACGACAACGGATGCCGGTATCCCGGTCGAGAGCGACGAGCACTCGCTCACCCTCGGCCCGGACGGACCAATCCTTCTGCAGGATCACTATCTCATCGAGCAAATGGCGCAGTTCAATCGCGAGCGAGTGCCTGAGCGCCAGCCGCACGCCAAGGGTGGCGGCGCCTTTGGCCGGTTCGAGGTGACGAACGACGTCAGCGCATACACCAGGGCCGCGGTATTCAAGCCGAACACCACGACCGACATGCTGGTGCGGTTCTCCACGGTGGCCGGCGAGCGCGGCAGCCCCGACACCTGGCGCGACCCCCGCGGCTTCGCCCTCAAGTTCTACACCACCGAGGGCAACTACGACATGGTCGGGAACAACACCCCGGTGTTCTTCGTCAAGGACCCGATGAAGTTCCAGCACTTCATCCGTTCGCAGAAGCGCCGCGCGGACAATAATCTGCGGGACCATGACATGCAGTGGGACTTCTGGACACTCTCGCCGGAGTCCGCGCATCAAGTGACCTGGTTGATGGGTGACCGGGGGATCCCGCGTACCTGGCGGCATATGAACGGCTACTCCAGCCACACCTACATGTGGGTCAACGCCGTCGGCGAAAAGTTCTGGGTCAAATATCACTTCAAGACCGACCAGGGCATCGAGTTCTTCACCCAGGACGAGGCCGACCAGATGGCCTCGATGGATACCGACTACCACCAGCGCGATCTGTACGAGCACATTGCGGCCGGCGAGTACCCGAGTTGGACTCTCCACATGCAGATCATGCCGTTCGAGGAGGCCAAGACCTACCGGTTCAACCCGTTCGACCTGACCAAGGTGTGGCCGCACGGCGACTACCCGCTCATTGAGGTGGGGCGGATGACGCTCGACCGCAATCCGACCGACTATCACACCGAGATCGAGCAGGCGGCCTTCGAGCCCAACAACCTTGTCCCGGGCATCGGCCCGAGCCCCGACAAAATGCTGCTGGCACGCATCTTCTCCTACGCCGACGCACATCGTGCCCGGATGGGTGTGAACTACAAGCAGATCCCGGTGAACGCGGCCAAGTCACCTGTGCACAGCTACAGCAAGGACGGCGCGATGCGGGTCCACAACGTGGCGGATCCGGTGTACGCACCGAACTCCTACGGCGGCCCGAAGGCCGACGCCGCGCGCTATGGCGAGCCGGCGGGGTGGCACACCGACGGGGACATGGTGCGCTGCGCCTGCACTCTGCATGCGGATGACGACGACTGGGGCCAGGCAGGCACCATGGTGCGCGAGGTGCTCGACGACGCGGCCCGCGAGCGGCTGGTGAACAACGTCGTCGGCCATCTGCTCAACGGGGTGAGCGAGCCGATCCTGCAGCGCGCCTTCGAGTATTGGCGCAACGTGGACAAGGACTTGGGCGACAAGGTCGAGCAGGGAGTCCGCGCCAAGCAGTCCGAACTGGATCCGAAGGCGGCCATGCAGGCCAATCCGGCACGGTCTGACGCGCAGGTCAAAGCCTGAAGTCAACACGCGTCGAAGGCCCGGCACCGCTGCGGTGCCGGGCCTCGCGCGTTGGGCTCACACCACGGGCGGACATGGACATACTGTGCACAACGGCGGACACGCGGGGGGCATCGTAGGGTCGGTACCTATGGGGCTCACTGTGGTCGGCATAGGTGGATCGATGCGTGCGGACTCCCAGTCCGAGCGGGCACTGAGCGTCGTCCTTGAGGGCGCGCGGGATGTGGGTGCTGAGACCGCCGCAGTGACGGGGCTGGATTTGGTGCTGCCCTTTTACGATCCCGCGGTAGCCGAGCGCAGCGAGGCGGCGCGTCGGCTGGTGGAGGCTTTACGCGCGGCGGACGGGGTGGTCCTGGTCTCTCCGGGCTACCACGGCACCGTCTCCGGATTGGTGAAGAACGCGCTGGACTACGTCGAGGATCTGCGGGCCGATCCGCGGCCTTACCTGGACGGGCGGGCGGTCGGGTGTGTCGCCCTGGCGCAGGGCTGGCAGGCCACGGTAACCACGCTGACCGCGTTGCGCTCGATTGTGCACGCACTGCGCGGCTGGCCGACCCCACTCGGCGCGGCACTGCACTCCGGCCAGGTGAGCTTCGACGACCAGGGGATCCCGTCGGATCCAGCGGTGGAGCGCACGTTGCGCACGATCGGGGAGCAGGTGGTCCAGTTTGCGCTGGGTCACCGGCCGGACCCTTAGGATCGGCCGATCTCGACCGACTCTGGCACCAGCGCGGCCCGGACGTGCAAGGCACCGGCTTCCAACCGGCCGCGTGGGCGTAGGCCAGCCTTGCGCAGCACCCTGGTCAGCGCATGGTTGTCGGCTTGCGACACAGCGATGAGTTCGGTCAGGTGCTCGGCGTGGGCGAGTTCCACCAGCTTGCGGGTCAGCGCGGTGCCTACTCCACGACCCTGCCAGGTGTCCTCGACCAGCAGCGCGATCTCGGCTGTGGCCGAGCCTGCGCCTGCCAGGTTCGCCAGACCGACGGCGGCGCCACCATCGGTGGTCAAGGCGAGCACTCCGGTGGAGCCGTCGGCGCCCACCAGCCTGTGCAGCACCGCTGGTGAGAGCCCTGGTCTGGTGGGCAGCGAGCGGCGGGATCTGGTCTGCGGGGAACACCGCGCGTGCAACGCGGCAATCAAGGTGGTGTCCGCGGCTGTCGTCGCCCGCAACATCACCTCGCAGCCGTCGGTGAGCTGCACAGTAGCCCGTGGCGGCAAGGATCGCCGCCCGCCGCCGGAGGTCGCGGCGAGTTCGAGCAAGGCAGCGGCCCGGGAGATCTCGGTGGCGGTGAACGGCCAGCTGCGGCCCAGCCGCACCCGTCCCTCGCCCGCCCCGACCTCCACCTCGTGCGCGGTGGCAGGCGCGCCCGGCCCGGCCAGCTCAGCCCTCAGCAGAGCTGCCACCGCTCGCGGGGCACTGCCGGGATCGACCGCGACGCAGTGGGCCAGCGCCAGCGCGGTGTTGACCGGATCGGCCAGCGCCTGCGCGTCGGCCCGCACCATCACGGTGCAGCGGAAGCCAGCGGCTTCCACAGCCTCGACGAGCGCCCGTGCCGGGAGCACCGCAGGCACCCTGACCAGCAGCTCGTCTGTCACCGAGCCATCTTCGCCCGGCTCACCGACCACGTGCAGAGATTCGATGTTGGCTCCACACGTCCCCACCGCCACCGCGAGGACGCCCAACTGCCCTGGCTGATCGCCAACCTCAACATGCAACCGCCACAGAGTCACGCCGCTACCCTCTCCCACCGCCGTTACCACCATATTTTCTCAGGGTAAACGCACCCAGTGGGTTCAGCGAGTTTACTCGGACCCCTGATTACCCCGTTGAGCTCGTTGAATGCGGGTTCAACGGGAGTCCGGGAAGGTGGCGGAGGGTTTGGCGGACGAAGGTCAGTTCGGCGATACAGTGGCGGAGGGTTTCGGCTACTACTAGAGAGCCGTGTCCGGCGTGGTAGCGGTAGAAGTGGTGGTGCTTGCCCAGTTCGGCGAGCCGGGCAAGGTAGCCGTCAATTTGACGGATCGGGCACCGTGGATCGTTCTCCCCGGCCAGGATCAGAATCGGGGCGCGCACATCGGCCGCGTAGGTGATTGGGGACGACGCCTGGTAGAGCTCCGGCACCTCATCGGGTGAGCCACCGAACAGGGCACGGTCGAGTGCGCGTAGCGGCTCCATCTCGTCGGCATAGGCGGACACGTAGTCGGCCACTGGGATGCCCGCAACCCCGACCGCCCAGCGACCAGGCTGGGTACCCAGGGCGAGCAAGGCCAGGTAGCCGCCCCACGACCAGCCTTCCACCACGCACCTGGCCGGGTCGGCGAACCCAGCGGACACCGCCCAATCGTGCACGGCGGCGACGTCCTCCAGCTCGGTGAGCCCCGGGCGGCCCTCGATCGCATCCCGCCACGCCGAGCCGTAGCCGATCGATCCCCGGTAGTTGACGTGCACGACCGCGAAACCGGCGTCCAGCCACAGCGCCCGGAACGCGGAGAAGCCGTCCGCGTCGGCCGCGTGCGGCCCGCCGTGCAGCAGGAACACGGTGGGCAGGGGACCGTCGGGAGCCTCCGGGGGCCGGGCGAGCAGGGCGTGCACCGGTCCGTGCGGGGTGGCCACGAAGTGGTCGGCCAGGGGTTCGGAGCCGGGCGGCGCCGCGCCCTCGGGGCGCAGCAGTACGCGGTCGACGCCGTCCGGGTGCAGCGCATGGATCGAGGACGGCTGGGCCGCGGACGACCAGTTGTACTCCACGGTGCCGTCCGGGCGGACCCCAGCGCCGCCGATCGCGCCGCGCGGGGTGTCCAGCGTGGTCAGCTCACCGGTGCTCAGGTCGTAACGGTGCAGCGTGGAGCGCGCCGCATAGCTGTGCGCCACCAGCAACGCGGTCCCGTCGGGAAACCAGTCGGCAGCCACCTCGCCGGGCAGGTCCAGCGCGATCTCCGTTTCGGTATCCGCCGCCACGTCCCAGAGCAGTAACTCCTCCCGGCCTCGGCGCTCGTGGGTGAGCAGCAGCCGGGTGTCACCTTCGAGGGGGGCGAAGCCGAGTACGTCCAGACCCTTGCCAGGGCCGTCCCATTTCTCCGCGACGGCCTTACCCGTGGCGTCCTGACCGGTGTCAAGCACCCGGACGGCGGGATGGCGGGAATCGCCGTGTTCGGAATGGATGATCGCAACCAGCCGCTCGTCGCGGGACATTGCCCCCACGCCCGCGTCATGCTCATTGCGGTAGAGGACCTCGGCGGTGGTGCCGTATCTGGAGATCCACACCGTGGTGCCCTCGTCGGTGGAGATACCTACCGCCACATTGCGCCTGCCCACGTCCAGCCCGGCGGGGTAGCCGGGTGCCGTGCCCGGAACGGCCGGTTGTGGCGCCTCGTCGGCCGGGCGCCCGGCGAAGAGCTCGCTCACCCAGATGCCGAACTCATCGCCGTCGGAGTCGGCGAACCACCACACCTGCTCACCGTCGGGCGTCAGGGTCGCGATGTGGGTGCCCTGCGGGCGGTCGGTGACCTGGCGGTGGATGCCAGTGGCTCGGTCCCAGGCGTAGACCTCCCACACCCCTGAGGCGTTGGACGTGTAGAGACAGCGATCGGGCGCGTCCCGGGCCCACCGCGGCAGGCTGATCCGCGGGGTGGTGAACCGGGCGCGCCAACGGGCCTCGGCGCTTGGGTCGTCGAACAGCACGTCGGGGACAGGTACAGGTGCGGAAGGCTCTGGTGCGCTCACCGCTGTGATAGTGCCGGATCCGCCGAAGGTCGTGCTGACCTGGTGCAAGAGGCCGCGAGGTCACCGGCCCCTCGGCCACTCGAGGCACGCGACGACCGAAGCGGGTCCAGACTAGACAACCCACTCCATGATCATCAGCCGGGAACGATCAGTGTCCCGTCGTGGCTAGCCCGACTGTTCGGCACAACGTTCATGATGCGCCTCGTCGGCAAGGATCCTGACACCAATCAGGGCCAAGCGTGAGGGTAATATCGTAGGATGCGGCTGATGGTGTGCGAGGAGGTCAGTTTGATGGCGGTGCCCTGCGTATTACGCGTCCAGGCGGAATGGGATCGTCTTACGGTGGTTGCCGTGGTCCGGCCAGAGTACTTTGCCATGACCGAACCTATAAACTCGACTCAGCGTCGTTTCTTCGACACCGACGACCAGCCGTCTGCGAGTCGACTGGTTGACCAGCACACCAACGTCGTTCGCGCACTCACCGCCGCTGGAGTTCAGGTTGTCTATGTCGAACCCATATCAGACCTACCGTTTCAATTCAATGTACGTGATGCTGCCGCGGTGATCGGTTCTCGTCTGATCCTCGGACGTATGGCGCGAACTGTACGCATTTCGGAACCAGCTGCGCTCAAGGCCGCATTGGGCGTCGAATCAGTTACCAACATCCCGGCCGGACAGCTGGAAGGCGGTGACATCACGGTAACGCCGGACGAAGTGTTCGTCGGACTTGGCGAGCGAACAGACGAAACTGGATACGCAAGCTTACGTGATCTGCTGCATGGGACACACAAGGTCACTCCGATCCAGCTCGCAGTCGGCGTGCTACACCTTGATGTGGCTGCAAATTTACTGAGCCCGGACGTTGGAGTGCTCCACCGAGCCTCTATCGTCGGCGATTTACCGGAGTCGCTTCGCAAGGTCGAGTGGATCGAGGTCACCGACGATGAGTTTGCCGAGCAGGCGGCCAACATACTTGTCCTGGGGCGCGGGACAGTCATGCTGGATGCTCGACATGAGCGCTTACAGAACGCCCTGACGAGCCGGGGGTTCCGGTGTATCACAGTTCAGCTCGACGAGATCACCAAGGTGGGTGGGGGCGTTCGCTGTATGACTCTTCCACTAGCGCGAATGAGCACGTCAGAAAATTTCGTCGCCAAACCTTAGAATTCAGAGCCCTCTTCTCTTCCCTCCAGCGCTCTTCTCGCAAGATTTTGTTAAGGTTACCACGGTAAAGGCTCCGCTGCCCGACGGAGAGCGTGGCTCACGCAGCCGCACGAGCCGATCAGGCA
The DNA here is from genome assembly GCA_052390495.1 of Pseudonocardiales bacterium. Classification (GTDB taxonomy): domain Bacteria; phylum Actinomycetota; class Actinomycetes; order Mycobacteriales; family Pseudonocardiaceae. The sequence goes on along the minus strand of JBQTGW010000258.1, from coordinate 25,485 downwards.
GCCCGCCGGTCAGCCGGACCGAGACCTGGTGGGGTGTTGGTGGGGTCACGGCAGACCGTGGCGTCATGAGTTTGGCTACAACTTGGTAGATATCGGTACGCACCGATGCCCACCAGCTATGCTATGGTCACCGGCAACAGCTCTTTATAGAAGCAAGGGAGGTCTCGAGCCACCTGGGCAGGCTTACAGGGCCTGATCTGGGGTCAGCAGGCGCCGTGGCCGCATTTGGCGTCACGACGGGAGCTCCCCCCTCCTCGTTTTGAATGCCTTTAGAGAGTCGGACGGACCCGTGGATTAGACGGACCCGTAGATTAGGCGGCCACCGCGCAGGAAATCAACCACAGGGGGAGGCACGAAAAAATGGCAAAGCGACGAACACCTCACGACACAACATTGGCGGTTGCCGACGAGACCGAGTCGGCTACCCTGAGTTCTCGACCAGCTCCACCTCAATTCTCGAAAGCAAACAGCCACTTCCCATGGGATGAATTCGATCCCAGTTGGTACTTCGACCTTAACTACAAGAACCTGCGTGATGACGACCAGCAAATCGTGGAAATCGTCCGCGATTTTTTCTCGGCACTCGATTTGCCGAGAAAAAGCAGGCAGGGTATCGACGTCGGGGCCGGCGTCAATCTTTACCCAGCACTGACCATGCTACCGTTCTGTGACGAGATCACACTTCGGGAGTACGCCGCCCCCAATGTCGCGTGGCTGGAGCGCGAGATCCTGTGTTACTCGCCGTCCTGGGACCCCTCGTGGAACCTTCTCATCAAAGATCCGCTCTACAAGTCGGTCGATTCTCCACGAGAAGCACTTGCTGCCGCCGTCCGCATCCAAAGGGGTAGCATTTTCGACCTGCCCGAGTCACAGTGGGACATCGGCACAATGTTCTTCGTCGCAGAATCGATTTCATCTGTTCCCGCGGAGTTCCATAGCGCGCTGGATAGCTTCGTCAAGTCATTGCGGCCCGGTGCACCGTTCGCCGCGGCCTTTATGGAGAACTCTCTGGGCTATGATGTGGGTGCGCATCATTTCCCCGCAGTCGCCATCACTCAAGATGACGTGGAAGAATTCTTGGAGGACAAAACGGAAGACTTCAGGATCCATCGGTTGGGCAAGACTAAAAAACCGCTACGAGATGGTTACGATGGCATGATTCTTGCCGTCGGAAAGGTTTGAGAAAAATTACCTAAGAATATTATGAGGTAGCCGATGAGAATTCAGCCGCGACAAGAATTAATAGATATTTGGCGAGCGGTCGCTAAATCTTCTTTCCAGAAAGGAGAATGGGTATGGGGCGGTCGCGAACAAACTAACTCCATCAGTGATGCAGAGCAGTTACTCTGCATCATGTATCCGGCCACATTACTCCCGTCCTTCCGGCTGGACCGGCCCGACGCAACCGCTGAAGACGCCCTCGACGCGCTCAAAATTCTCGGCGACAGTGTCGATATTCCCAAGCTACTCATCAAAGTCGCTACTGAGTACATGCAGAAGTATACGGCGGATACTGGAGCCCCAATCTTCTCCGGTGGTAGCTACTTTTTCTCACCAGAAGATTCGGACACACCACCGACCGCCAGTCAACGAAACCTTGACGTCGTCGACTCGTTCTCATTGTCGATCAAACTGACGCTGGCGGTGATTGGTTTCAGCCGTATCTTTCGCAGCGTTACCCGCAGGGAAGAGCTTTGGCAAGAAATCGACGAGCTCGAAAAGCTGGCGAACACTCGGCTCACCGCAGCGATGGTCGGCTTGCTTCGCAGCTTCAGCGTCCACGTATTCGACGCCAACACCATAGCCGGCCGCACACTGTGCAACGTAACCAACCAAAGCGGCTTGTCTGAGCGACAGATCGTTGAAAATCTGCATCGCGCGCTACAGGAGATCAAGGCTGGTTTACGTGACCTGAGCATCGGTTCCGGGCAGGCCGCAACCGAACTCGACAACCCCAACCGGCTTTTCGAATGCGGCTGGTCGTGGGGGATCATCAAAGACGCACCTCGCATCAAGACCACCGAAGAAAAAGAAATCGGGCCGCAGCCCGACGGTGTCGCCCAAGCTGCTCCTTATCTGTACTTCACGGTCGTCGCCTTGGACGGTATTGCGGACTTGTTCTCCGAGCGCACTCGACTCTTGGGTCTGCTCAATGAGGAACAGCTACGACTTTCGCAAGCACTCCAGCTTCGATGGGATTTTACCCAGTCATATTGGTCAACCATCGCGAGCCTTGGCTCCGGTCGTTGGCCACTGGAAGATCTTCCCTGGCGCACCACAGATGAAGAGGAGTCTGATTATTTCAGTTTGCTGGTCTCTTCGATGGTGGTGCAGGACCTGGTAAAACGCCGGGCGTCCGACACGGACCTCGGCCGGGTCGGACGTGTTCTGGAGGAATTAGCCAGTCGGAACCGGATCACTCGGCGGCAGCTACGCGATGATCCTGCGGTCAAACTACACGCCTCGGGCTTATGGCTGCTGTTGGTTGGCAGCGAGGAGGCCGGTGAACATCATATCGGCTGGCGGGTGTCCAACTTCGCGACACTGTTACTGAGGCGCACGCTCCGGATTGCGGAGCTGCTGCGTGACACAGAGCTGCGTGGTAGTCTCCTCATGCTCGCCGACAATGTGTGGGACCACCTACTTCTGAGGCGGCTTCGTGACGGTTCGGGCCGAGGTCTCTGGGATCAACCAAGCGGAGCTTCGACGAGATAGCTTTCCATCATGAGCTGCAGTCGTGGTACCACACCGAACGTGTGGTCGAATGTCTGGTTTCCGCATCAATCATGGTCAGCCGAGCATCGGTGCGAAGCGCGAGTCTAACCGATGTGGCCATCGACCTGCTCAACGAAGCCGACCACCTTTTCGACCGCGAACTCTTGAACTGGTCAGAGAAAAGCGGCCCGTCTATGGAAAGGACCCTGCTAGCGGTACGTGCGAATTTGCGACGGGCTCGGGAGATTTTGCACGACCGTCCGGGCAGTGCCACGGTCCTCGCCAGCGAGGTGCTGCGCGATCTAGACCGGCTTGCCGCAGCTCGCCAGGATGTGACTGGAGCTATCTGACGATGTTGGTCTTTGCGACTTCCGATAAGGGTGGCACCGGACGCTCGGTCACAAGCAGCAATATTCTGTACCGACGAGCACTTCAGGGTGGCAACGTCTGCTATCTCGACTTCGATTTCGGTTCTCCGACTGTGGGCACAATTTTTAACATCCCGACGGCAGCCCTCGGCACGGTCAACGACGACGGACTCCATTCCTATCTGCAGGACAAGTGCCACGAGCCGAGACAGATCGACGTCTGGTCGGAGTCGGACCGTACGAGCCTACGCAACCGACCTCCAGGCGCTGGCCAACTGGTGCTACTTCCTGGAGACAAAGGGGGCGGGGACTTCGCTTCCAGTCCAGACGTCGTGCAGCGATGTGTCAAGCTTTTCCTCAGATTGGAGGAGGAATTCGAGCTGTGCCTGATCGATCTCAGCGCCGGACGTACCTACGCTACGGAGATGGTGCTCGCGGCCACAGCCGACGCCGCGCTACAACCGGTGACCGTCCGCTGGCTGGTATTTCACCGCTGGACTCGACAACACATCATCGCTGCGGAAGGTCTGGTTTACGGTAACCGAGGCATCCTTGAGGTCGGGGGTACTCGAGGTCATGAGCGCAGCACGCTGAGCGACTCGATTCGCTTCGTCCGGACGGCAGTTGTCGACCCTAACTCCGCGGAGCTCGCTGGGCTGCGTCCATCGCAGGTTGCTTGGCTGCGGGAAGTCAATCAGGATCTCCAGGAGTTGGCGGGGCGGCTCCAGCTCGGTCGCACCGCGATGCTGGGTAAGGTGCCCCTCGATCCGGTGCTTCAGTGGCGTGAGCAGTTGATTTCCGATAATGACATCTACCTCCGTCAGATCGCGAACCGGGAGACCGTCGATGCGTTTGAGACGCTCGCCAAGAAATTGATGGACGACGCGGTGTGGGAGCCCTTGTGACGTCGGCAGATGCGGTCTTCCGTGAGACGTCCGCAGAGCGTCGGGTGGCATCCGTTCCACTCTCGCACCTGTCACTTGAGCTTGGTCACTTGTACAGCGAAGACTTTGCCGCCGGTCCACAGTTTCTCAGGGAACATTTTCGCCATATCGCTCCATGGGTGAATGCCGCCCGCCAAGCCTGCGTCAACGGGGTAGAGAGCCAGCAGACTCATCGGAGCGGATCCAGCCAGGTAGGTCGACCGGCGCGAGCCCGGATCAGCACCTGCTTCCTAGTTGATGACTACTTCACACCATTCAGCTCACCCGCCGAGGTAGTGCCTCAATTGATGAGCGCCGCCCGTGAGGCTAACCTGGAGATCGACTACTTGGCACGCGAGTCCGGATGTGCCGACGCCGACGGTGTGGCGCTGGCGCGTCTGGTCGAGGATCGGCTGGTCGCGGACCCGCCTCCCGGCACGAATGGCTCTCGACCAACGGTGGCCGAGGTGGGATGGCTCTGCAATGGCCAGCGGTCACCGGCAAACCGTCCCCAGGCCATGGACGATATCCCAAAGTGGAAACCACCGGCCCAGAACGCGGCTCGTCGACATTCAATCTTTCTCGACGTGGAACTGTGGGACCGGGACGAAAGCAACAAGCCGAGGATATGGTCCTGTCCGTTTCTGGCTGCGGTGTGGCAGTTACTCCGGTTAGGGATGCTCCGTCACGACGGTGCAGTTGTCGCAGCGGCACAGCCTTGTGAAGGTACACTTCCGAACCGCTGGGATGAACTCCCAGCGGTCACAAAACTTAACCCGACCGCCGCGCCGTTCAGCGCATATCGAACATTGTCCATCCTCTCGACACGATTTTTGCCTATCGAACACGCCGTACGTTTGATCCTCAGTCAGACAACAGTCGATGACGACGTGCTCAGCCAGGTGAGGACACGCAGTCAAAAGGAAGGTATCGAGCTTCCGCCGGAACTCGTCGATCGGATCGACTACGTGTTTACCGGAGTAAGTGCTGATCAGCCACAGTAAAGGCTCTATAGCCCTTTGAGTAAAGAATCAGCCTGTTAAGCTACTCCAACTCCTGGGCAGAGATCCAGAGATCCTCGAATCGTTGTATTCGCTCTTTTACTGCTTCTAGTTGAAGTTTCAGATGGGTTTTGACTATCGTCGGTTTTACGCCTCCTCCGAGCATTGAAGCAGGTGTGGTCTCGTAGCTGAGAGTACTGTCGAATACAACGAAGTCAATCAGTGAACCCTCGAGGATCGACGCGTCGGTGATTGTCGAACGATCAAGCACTTTCACCCTGATCCCTAGATTCTTATGCTGCCGGTAAATGTTCAGAAAATCCGCATCACCAATTTGACCAGGCCGGTCGATAATAAAAACTCGCCGGATAACGACCCCCCGATTCATAGCTTGTTTCTGGAGTGTGAGGTAGCGCCGACCAAGGTCACTAGTCCAAAGTCCGCCGTCGAAACTCTTGGTACCGGCATCTACCGTGCTCAAGCTGGTGGCATCAATGGTGTGCTTGGAATAGATGGTGAACCCGAGCATCCAGTCCCGGTCCTCACCTTCGTACTCAACTACTCCGCCTTCACTGAGTTCCTTCAGAAAATCTGATATTCGGATGATCTGTAGCTGAGCTAGCTTATGGACCAGAGGCGGGGAGGCACGGGAGATCTGGGCCGCATGCCGTACTAGTTGAGTGACTGTCTGGGTTTCCAGCGCTGAAGACTCCACAGCTTGGAAAAGCTCTGCCGCCTCACTCGTTCGGGCAAAACCTTCTTTCATCAGTGAACGCATTTCCTCAGAATGGTTTTCGTGTTTTCTCTCCAAACTTTCCAGACGATGATCTGATTCGACCAGGAACTGCACGACAAGCGCGACACCACTGATGAAGACCGATACCGTCAACGCCCAAAACGGACCTGCGCCCTGATCTAACTGATCAGTTATAAAATATGCAGGTGCACCAAAAAGAGCCGTGATCAAAATCTTCTTAAAAATTTTCGTACGACCTATTCCGGCGCCGACGCTACCGCTCTTAATCATAATTTTCTCGCTTTTCTCTCGGTTACAGCACCTCACTACACGATAGTGCTCAGAATCACTTGATCTCGAATCCGATTGACCGAAGCCTCCCACTGTTTGGTGAAACCGGGTTGTTGTTCCAGACTTCTCCACAGTGGTAGCATAGATTTACTGAGTCGTGCTTCCGGCATCCACAGATGAAGTAGGTAGTCGATGGCGGGACTCAGTCTGCCCACTACCTGTGGACGCGGACTGGAGCCGATTCGGCTACGTTCGATCAGCTCGAGTAACGCGGTGAGCAGCCAGTCGTGCAGAGCCAAATCCTCACACAATTTGACAGCGGCATGAAGATCATCTTCAACGACCGTCAATCGCAATGTCCGTACGGTTGGGCTGTTAATGGTTAACGTAGCTTGGCTGGCGGTGGGTTGTACTGCGTCGACCAAGATCACCCAGCGCAACCGGATACGCGCCATCCTGAACGGCGGAGTTCCGTCGAGTCCTGACGAGCGCTGAACCAGGTCCATCACCCGGCCACTGATCGCCCCTAGATTGAGTAGATCGAGGCTCGCCGACGCTTGCTTGACGGCGAGAAAGCCCTCAGCGAGGTCCGCACGATCCGTCTTGCCAAGCGTCTCGATGATCCCTGGCCTGGACAGGTAGTGGGACCACGGCAGCCGCCGATCGGCATCGCTCTTCATGACTCGGGCGTAGGTCGAACCTTGCAGCACGTGGCCACCGGTGATCGCCGCCCGGGATACGGCCGTGCCGATACCTCTCACTCGGGCATCTGACGGTGTCGCCAACCGACAATCGATTCCAGTTAACAGATCGGGTGACACGGCGTACACGATGGGCCGCTCTGAACGGCGTACTCGTTCCCCCAAGAGCAGGCTGAGCACTTCAGTGGTGATACGTTGAGTAACTGAAGCGTGGTTCCGCAAGAGCCCTGTATGCACTTCTCCTAGTGCCAGCACAGCACCCCCATCAGCTCGAGCTACGGGTACCCGATTCGACTCTACGGATGCTTGGCTACGCAACCGTACGTATGCGACGGTGAAACGAAACTCAACTACCCAAAGTTCCCTCGGTGACAGTGCGAGGCAGGGGACGGCCGTCACGTGGCAGGGAGAGCGGACCGACATGCCCGACCAAGGCGACCCTGCGTCACAAGCTCAAGCAACCAGGCGGCGTTAATGGGTCACCCGTCTAGCCTTTACAACCTCAGCTCTCGTCGCCTGTCGTGGCTGGAAATCAGCTGGCTCCAGCATCGTGATCGCTTCAAGTACAAAAGATTTGTCCAGCTGCGCGAGTTCGTCGATTGACGCTACGGTGATCAGGGCGACGCGAAACTCCAGTCTCGGCAGCAACTCGGCAAGGGCCGGTGTCAACCTGGCTGGCAAGTTGCTCAGCAACACGTCGCATCGGACCGTCGGCAATATCATCAAGGCGTCGCCCTGGATGATTCGCCCGTGCGGAACTCGCCTTCGCAAATGCGGTGTGAGGTTGGCGTCGTACTCGATGACCGTTAAACTCTGACAGCTCGGCACCTGCTCAGCCACCGTCCCGATACCCGCACCCACCTCGACTACATGATCGGTCGGCTGAATACCTGCCGCCTTAATGACTAGCGCGAGCTTAGCGGGATTTCTGAGAAAGTGCTGGTCAAGATCAGGGTTGGTCTCGATGTTGAGTTCGTCGTCAACGGGCACGGCACTCCCTAGTGCAGCTGCTTCAGCCGGTCGCCTGGCTCAGGAGCAAGGTTAATTGTTCGGCGGTCTCGCGGGTGCTTGCCGGCACATGCTCTTGCCTGAGTTTAGATAGGATCCGGCCGAGCAGTACTACCGTTCGGGTTGAGGCCACATCGCCGACCATGGTCGCGATCTGATGCATGGTGGCCTCCACCTCGCTCCAGGAGTTCACCTCCACCTGAGCACCGAGTAAGTATCCAAGATGAAGGTAACGGCTGCGCACCTGATGTGGTGCGGTCGCCGCGACCGACCGTTCGAATCGTTCAACTGCTTCGCGCGGGCGACCGAGATCTGCGAGTGCCATACCCTCATGCCAAGCCAGCTCACGCTCGTCAACCCACCATGCCCATTGTGGGTCGTTATCCCGCACTCCGTCTTCATGGTGTGAGCGGACTTGACCAAACAGCTTGAGCGCCTGTTCATCCCCGCCTTGCGCCAGAGCACGGACCTTACGCATCAGGAATAGAGACTTGACTCGGGGTGAGAGCCGATCGCCACTTTCCAGCACCGAGCGTGCCAGCTGAAGCGCTTCGTGTGGCCGTCCGAGAAAACCGGCATGCATACTTGCGTTCTGTAGTGTGAGTATCTCCATGCTCCGGTCACCGGCTAGCCGACAGAAGTAGAGCGACTCTTGGTTCATACGCCGCACGTCGTCTTGCTGGTCAGCATCGTAGAGCAGCCATCCGGCGACTTCGGCCAGCTCGCCTACCTTAGCATGCAAGTCACGCTCGATGGCCGGCTCGTAAGCACCGGCACCAAGCTGCTGGTGCACGGAACGGAAGAACCGTACAGCAAGACGAGCCAAGTCGCTACCACCGAAGCGGTTATCTAGCTCAACAATGTGCCAGATGTATTGCTGTACCGCTTCGAGGTATGCCGTGTCGGCATAGGAAGTCACAGGAAAGACAAGGGGCGAGGCCGTGGCCGCACAGTGTTTGCTTGCTACAGATTGCACGGAAGATAGCACCGGCTGCCCAGGGCCACGCAGGCGTTCGGCGTCCTCCTGATGACGTACCAGGCTAGCTCGCCGTTGCCGGTCGGCATATTCACGCTTGCTGACAAGAAGCTCGTCATACCTCGTGAGGAGAGCGCCTTCAGCTCGAAGAAGCCGGTCGGCGGCCTCCCAGAACGGCCGATCCGGCAACTGTCGGCCGCGCTCAATCTTGTTGATCGAGGTGCGGTCATAATTGGTGGTTGTGCCAACCTGCGCTTGGCTCAACTCAGCGGCCTGCCGGAAGGTAGCAAGCGCCGCCCCGAGCTGGCGGTGCTGCTCCATGATGGCGTCCGATTCCCGGCTCATCCGACCTCCCGTCCATGGTCAGCTCAGGGTAACAGGACTCGTGAACGTGCTAGTGATCGTGATTCACGTCGTTGTCCACTCATGTGGCCACGGTCTTGGCTCCATCCAAGGCCCCAGGGCCGAGACATCCGAGCCACTCGGAGCGTGGCCGGTGTCTGCTGATCGGTCCACGCGCTCGTCCTCCCCCACGAGTGCGAAGTGACCGAAGTACCAGCAGGCACCGACCCCGAAAAGCACCACCTCCGGTGGACTCGCCCCGGCCCTGGGTGCCGTCCAAGCAAGACAACGCACCGAACGGAGGTATCGAGTGGAGCACAACGGCGACCAGCCAAGCAGGGATACGGAACATGGATTGTTCACCACCAAAAGAACAGTCTTGGTCAAAGGCAGCGGTGGCGTCACTGCCACCGTGGTCGTCACCATGCAAAAAGGAAAGGTCTGGTTGTCCATTCAGCCGCCATTCACATGGGAAGCCATCATGGACCCAGAAATGGTGGGCGAGGTGATAAGCGCCTTGGCGCAGGCGGCTCACGATGCACAAGTCTGGTCTTCGCGAAAGCCTTCGCCAACGGAGCCGGTCGATAATCCTATTTCAGCCCGCACTCTGCCTCTGCGGAACGATTCTTCGCGACCGTGAGCAACGTCTGGGAGACGAGGTACCGGCTGCTCCTAGAAGAGCTTGAAGCGCTCGCCGACCGGCTCAGCGGTGAAAATGAACCGGAACAGGCCGTACTCGAAGAGCAGTTGGTACGTCTACTCACAGGCATGCTCCTGACACTGCGACAGCATACGGTGAATAAGCGGGGTCAATGCCGAGTTTGCGGCTGGACAACACGGACCTGGCGATTCTGGCGCACGCGGCCGCGATGCACAGTGTATCGCAATCTGAGTATCGCCATGGGCGAGAGGCTTGAGGTGGTGTGGTGGCAGTTATTCGAGAGCGCGGACCGGCAAGTGAGCTTGGACGAGGTACAGAGATGGCTGGACTAGCGCGAAGCCGCTAGCTCGCCACGACCCATTAGTGCTAGCCCACCGTCAGGCGCCGAGTGGGAGTGCTTCGTTCAGCTTGAGCCGCCATGGGGCATTAGGAGAGTGTCGAAGACGTTCCCTCAAGTCAAGCCGATCATTGACCTCGGCGAGGAAGTCAAGTGAGAACCTTGGCCCGTGTGCCGGCAAGGCTTTAGGTTCGTAGCGCTCGAACCATGCTTCGACCTCGGACCAGCTCCAGAGTGGGTTCGATGAACGCTGGCGGGCGACGGGGGTTGGGAAGTCTCCGGGACCACGCTCACCACGTGCCAGCAGAGCAATGCTCTGACGACTGCGGCCGACCCGCTCTGCGATCTCGCTGGCAGTCAGCCAGTCGTCGTCGGCCTGGACCCGGATCACCCGAGCGCCGATGCCAGCATGCTCGACCTCGATGATGGCGGAGATCACGGCATCCTGCTCTGTCGGCGCTTCACGCTCGAAGAAGCCCAGGACCGTGCCGTCTGGTTCCGTGGAGAACGAGCCGTCGTCGCAGCCGACCTCGTGGAGGGTGTCGAGGTGTTCGTCAGTCAGCTCGATGCCTCGGAGGGTCAGTCGAAATGCCCACTCAGTCATCGCCCCTCCTCATTGGCACTGTGGTTGTGCTGGTCAACCCATCTACGGATCTGTCGGGCATGGTTGAACGGAATCTTTGGCGTCGACCAGACCGAGAACGTGGCTCTGCACGTGCACTTGATCCGACCCCACTTGTGACCGGCTGCCGTTTGTTCGACCACGAAGCCCAGTTGGTCGGCGTAGTCGAGAGAGTCGTTGGCTTCCTTCTTCGGGTGCACGCAGCTCTCACGTTAGACGGGGGTGTTACAGTTGTCAACACCGCAGGTTGGGAACGCTAGCAGGGGTTTTCGGCGCGACAGGTGCCGGGGTGAGCGCCAGCCGGTTGGAGTCGGCTGACCCCGGTCAAGCGTCACTGGCGGTACTTACTGATTCGACCTTGAAGACGTACAGGAAGTCCGCATCCTCGGGCTGAGTGATAGCTGTGACAGCGAGGGCATACCAGGCCTGCTGCTCCTCACGCAGCAGGCAGCGTGACGGCCTCGATCGCTCGCGGCCGTGGCACGTCCTCCCCCGCGCTCCCGAAGGACATCGACGTATAGGCCGATCGCCTCCCGCATCTCGGCCAAGCACTCTTCGATGGTGTCGCCGAGCGCAACACAGCCGGGCAAGTGGGGCGACCAGGCCCGAACTCATTTCGGATCTTTCTCGGAGCCTTCGACCACGCTCGACCTGTACACCCGCAAGACCAGCAACCACGACCGCATCCGGGAAGCGCTCGACGGCCGCAATTCGGGTAACGCTGTGGCGTCGTGACGGCCGATGCCGGAGGCTGCTGACATTTCCGTCAAGATCTGACTGCAGCCGCCGGTCAGAAGCTCCGCACGGAGCCTCTGACCTATGCATATGCTGGTCGGGGTGGCGGGATTCGAACCCACGGCCTCTTCGTCCCGAACGAAGCACGCTACCAAGCTGCGCCACACCCCGTAGTAACCGGGGAAAGCCTAGCCGATTCCCGCGGCCGCCCGCGCACCGGCTCGTACCGCGTCGCGGCTGCCCCGGGGAACCAGGGTGAGCAGGCTCGCCTCAGGTGGGCAGGCGAAGCGCACCGGCGCGTACGGGGAGGTGCCCAGGCCGGCTGACACGTGCAGCCAGGTGTGTGCACCCCACCGGGACGCTCCCCGGGCTCGGGAGCGGTCCAGCCCGCAGTTGGTCACGATCGCGCCGTATCCGGGCAGCCGTAACTGGCCACCGTGGGTGTGACCGGCCAGCACGAGATCGTAACCGTCGGCGGCGAAGGAGTCGAGTACCCGCGGTTCCGGGGCATGCGTCAGAGCGATCCGCAGGTCGGTGGCAGGACTCGCAGCTCCGGCGATCCGGTCGTAACGATCCCGGCGCAGATGCGGGTCGTCCACTCCGGCCACGGTGACCCGCAGCCCGGCGACCCGCAAGTCACGTCGGGTGTTGGTCAGGTCAATCCAGCCATGCTCGATGAACCCGGCCCGCAGGTCCGCCCACGGCAGCGGTGCGCCGCGGATGTACCTACGTGTGCGCATCAGGTAACGCGCGGGGTTCTTCGGCCTCGGGGCATAGTAGTCGTTGCTGCCGAAGACGAAGATGCCGGGCAGGGCCAACAGCGGTTGCACCGCTCTCAGCACCCCGGGCACGGCCCGCTGGTGTGCCAGGTTGTCGCCGGTGTTCACCACCAGATCGGGCTGCAGGTCGGCCAGGCCGGCCACCCAACGTTGCTTGGCAGACTGGCCCGGCGTCATGTGCAGGTCTGAGATGTGCAGGATACGCAGTGACCGGGCACCCACGGGGAGCACGGGCAGGGTCGCCTGACGCAACGTCCAGCGGCGACGTTCGATGCCTGCGGCGTATCCCACTCCGGCGGCACCGAGCACGGCGACGCCCGCGACGGCACGGCCCAATCGGTTCACGTCGAAGGAGCCTACGCTGCACGGCCATGGCGGAATTGAAGGATCGGCTGCGCGCCGACCTCACCACGGCGATGAAGGCCCGAAGCGAACTCACCGTCGCAACCCTGCGGATGGCATTGTCCGCGGTCTCCACCGAGGAGGTCGCGGGCTCCACGGCCCGGGAGCTGTCCGATGAGGAAGTGCTCGCGGTGCTGGCCAAAGAAGTCAAGAAACGGCGGGAGGCAGCCGACGCCTTCGCCGGGGCCGGTCGCGACGAGCTCGCCATCCGGGAGCGCGCCGAGAGCGAGGTGCTCGCCGCTTACCTACCCACTCAGCTGAGCGACGAGGAGGTTGCTGCGCTCGTCGCCGAGGCACTCACCGAGGTGACCGACCAGCTCGGCGAGCGCCCCGGTCCTCGGCAAATGGGGCAAGTGATGAAAGTGGTGACCCCCAGAGTTGTCGGCCGCGCGGCCGGTTCCCGGGTGGCCGCCGCGGTGCGGACGGCGCTTGCAGAGCTGGCCCCAGGAGCAGATCCCAGGAGCTGACCCCAGGAGTCTGACCCAGCCGCGTCAGATCCCCTCCGGTGGCGGCTCGGTCGGGGGTTCAGTCGGGGCCACCGTCGGCGGTTCAGTCGGCGGTTCAGCCGGAGGTTCGGTCACCGACGGCTCGGACGGTGGCTCGGGCTCGGTGGACTGTGCTGGTTCAGACGGTGGGGGGGCGCTGGGCCGGGTCGGCCTCGGCGTCGTGCGCGGCGGTCTGCCGGTGCTGATTACGAGCGTCACCAGGTCGCCGGGCAACGCGCGGGCAGGTGATTGGGACACGACCGTGCCCGCCGGACGGTGGGAGTCCGACCTCGTGGTGTCCACCCGGAATCCCGCTCGCTCCAAGGTGAGCCTGGCCAGGTTCTCCCCCTGCCCGAGGACGTCGGGCACCCGCACCCCGCCGCCCTCGACGTAGCGGTCATCGGTGGGCGGCAGCGGCAGTACGGGGAGGCCCTGATGAAGCGGAACCATGGCCTGGAACCACGTCCGGGCGGGTACTTTGCCGCCGAAGATGTTGCCGTTGCCGCACAACCGGGGCGGGTCGGAGTCGCAGATGGGGCTCGGCCTGTTGCCATCGGGCCAGACCAGCACCGCGGCGGAATACTGCGGCGTCGCGCCGACGAACCCGGCCGAGCGGTTGTTCTGGGTGGTGCCCGTCTTCCCCAGCATCGGGCGGGTCCACCTGGCGCTGCTCGCGGCCTGGTGGGCGGTGCCGTCGGGCTCGTGGTCCTTGCCCAACCCCACCGCCAGGGTGTTCGCCAAACCCTCGGGAACGGCCTGCTCACAGGGCGGCTCGGAGAGCTGAACCGGGTTGCCATCGCGGTCCAGCATTGCGTCGATCGGCGTCGGTGGGCACCAGGTGCCCCCGCTCATCAGGGTGGCCCCGACGTTGGCCAGGTCCAGCGCGCTGGTCGGCTCTGGTCCCAGGGTGTAGGAGCCCCTACGGTCCTGCTTGATCGCGTCGCGGAGGGTACGGCCGCTGCTGTCGCGGACGGACAGGCTCTGCCGCATACCCAGGCGCCACGCCATCTCCACCACCGGGTCGATCGACCCGATTCGATCCTCCAGGGCCACGAAGGTGGTGTTCGGTGAGATCGCCAGCGCCGTCTGCAGGGTGATCGAACCCTGCTGGTAGTTGCCCGCGTTGCCCACCGTGTAGGCCCTGCCTTCATTCCTGAACACCCGCGAGGTGTACGAACCCGGCACGGTGACCTGCGAGTTGATCCCCAGCCCCTTCTCCAGGGCTGCGCCCGCGGTGAAGATCTTGTAGATCGAGCCTGCGCCGAAGTTCTGAACGTTGGAGGGCAGCGCGTAGGAGGACTGGCCTGCATCGGCGTTCAACCCGTAGTCGCGGTTGGCTACCAGTGCGCGAACCCGGTGCCGTTCCCGGCCGGGTTCCACGATCGCCATCGCGTTGGCGATCCCTTCGGTCTGGGTCGGGACCTGGGCAGTGGCAGCACGCTTGGCCAGGTCACTGGCCCGGCGGTCGAGATTTGTGCGGATCAGGTACCCGCCGCGGCGCAGTCTCTCCTCAGAGAAGCCTGCATCCGCGAGGTAGTCCAGCACGTACTGGCAGTAGAAGCCGTCCGCGGGGCCGGCGCTGACACAGCCGTTGGGCAGCCCGGTGAGCGGTTGCCCGATGCCCAGCGGCTCGGCCTTGGCGGCCAGGCCCTGCTGCCGGGTGATCGAGCCGACCTCCATCATCGAGTCGATCACCAGGTTGCGCCGCGCCAGGGCCCGCTCGGGATGGTCGACCGGGTCATAGGTGCTGGTGGACTTGACCATGCCCGCGAGCAGCGCCGCCTGCGGGATCGTGAGCTGGTCCGGGGTGGTGTTGAAGTAGGTCCGGGCAGCCGAGGCGACCCCGTAGGCGTTGTGGCCGAAGAAAACCATGTTCAGGTAACGGGCGAGGATCTCCTCCTTGGGAACCTGCTTCTCCAGTTGTAGCGCCACCCGGATCTCGCGCAGCTTGCGGGCGGGGGTGCTCTCCACGGCGGCGGCTCGTTCCGCGTCGTTGCTCGCTATCACGTAGAGCAGGTAGTTCTTGACATACTGCATCGTGAGCGTCGAGCCGCCCTGCCCCTCCAGGGCGCTGCCTGCGGACAAGTTGGTCATCAACGCTCTGGTGGTGCCGCGCCAGTCCACCCCGTCGTGCTCGAAGAACCGCCGGTCCTCAATGGCGATGATGGCCGCCTTCATCGAGTCGGCGATTCCTTCAGGTGAGGTGTTGAACCGGTTCTGGTCGAACAGGAAGGCGATCGGCACGCCGTCCTTGTCGGTGATGGTGCTGACCAGCGGCACTTCGCCGACGACGAGATCAGTGGAGACACTGCTGAGGGTCTCGCTGGCCCGGTTCGACGCCATCCCGGCGCCCCCCGCGAAGGGGAACAGGATGCCCGCCATGAGCAAGCCCGCGATCAGGCACAACCCAACCAGCTGGAGCAGTGCTTTCTCGGTTCCCACCTGAGCGAGCCTACGACACGTAGTGAGCGCGGTGACTACAGATCCATGTCAGTACGCGGCGCGCTGGGGTCGGTACCGGACCTGGCGCGTATCAGTATTCGCCCCGGACGACTCTATACGAGGTAACCGGCAGCACAGCCGGCGGAACCGTAAGTCACAACCGGGTTGGGGGAAAGATGAAGACAGTGCGTAGCGACATCGGGAAGCCGACCGCCGACCAACAGGATGAGCCGATCACGGGGCGTGTGCTGGCCATGCTCCGCGCGGTCGCCGATGGGCGCGGCGAGTTGGTCTGCAGCTGCGAGCCTGACCTGCTCATCGACGGTCTGGGGTGCTGCGACCAATTCACCGCGCACCGGCTGGCCGGAGCTGGTCTGATCCGCCCGGTGGTCCGGGGCGCCGTAGGCGAGCGAGTGCGCGCAGAACTGACCGTAGCCGGGCGGGCAGTACTCACCCATCCGTCCGTCAGCCGCGCGGATCAGCTTCGGGCGTCCTGAACTCGTACTGCAAACGCTGCAGCACCCACCACTGAAGCAGGCGCAGTGCCGAGGTGCCGTGCTGCTCAGCCAGCCACTGCACCTGTTCCTCAGCTCCGGGCGGTAACCGGAGCTGGTAGACCTTCGCACTGCCGAACCGCCGCCCCGGGTCGGTGACCTCCGGGTCCCGCGCTGGGGAGATCGCCTCCAGATAGGACTCCAGCTCCGGTTCCAGCGTAAGGTCAGCACCCTGCGGCGCTGCGGGGTTGGTGCGGTGACGCCCGGAAACGGCCTTGGCGGTTCGACGTCGCATACCCCACGCTAACCCGTCGGGACGAGCCCGCAGGGCGGAGTGCGGCGGATTGCTGCCACGGGGCGCCGACCGGCGGCATGCTGGGTTCGTGGAGCTGGGTTCGTGGAGCTGGGTTCGTGGAGCTGAGACTCGTGGAGCTGAGACTCGTGGAGCTGGGCAGTGCGCTGCGGGCAGCGGTACGCGGTGAGGTCGGGACCGATGCCGGGATCCGTGCGCTGTATGCCACCGACGCATCGAACTACCGCGTGCCGCCCCGCGCGGTGGTACTGCCCACCTGCGCCGACGACGTCTGCGCCGTCCTGGACATCTGTCGCGAACAGGGTGTCCCGCTCACCGCCAGGGGCGCAGGCACGTCGGTGGCGGGTAACGCCATCGGCCCCGGTGTGGTGCTCGACTTCTCCCGCTACCTCGACACGGTGCTCGATCTGGACCCTTCGACCCGATTGGCCCGAGTGCAGCCGGGAGTGGTGCTCGACACCTTGCAGAACGCGGCGGCCCCGCACAACCTGCGCTTTGGACCGGACCCGTCCACCGGTAGCCGAGCCACCCTCGGCGGGATGATCGGCAACAACGCCTGCGGGACGCATTCGGTGGCCTGGGGCACCACCGCGCAGTCCGTCGAGGAGCTCGTCGTCCTGCTACCCGACGGTGCCCGGCTGGTAGCTGGGTCCGGGCAGCTGCCCGCCCGGGTGGCTGAGCTGGAGCACACGCACCGAGGGTTGATCCGGACCGCACTACCGGACTGGCCACGTCGCGTCTCGGGCTACGGGCTGGCCCATCTGCTGCCCGAGCACGGGTCACACCTGGCGCGTGCCCTGGTCGGCACCGAGGGCACCTGTGCGGTGCTGCTGGAGGCGACCGTACGGCTGATCGAGCCACCGCGGGCGGTGGGACTTTTAGTGCTGGGGTTCCCAGACGCCCCCGCGGCGGCCGACGCCGTTTCCGGGCTGCTGCCGCACCATCCGCTTACTGTGGAGGGGATCGACGCTGGGCTGATCGCGGCGCTGCGGGCCCGCGGACGTTCGGTGGCACAGCTACCCGAGGGTGGGGCCTGGCTGTTCGTCGAGTTCGGTGCGGACACCGCAGGCGGGGCTGCCGCCGCCGCGCGCACGGCGGCTGCCGACGTCGGCCGCCCGCATCTGGTGGTGGCCGACCCGGGGCACCGTGGCGCGCTGTGGCGAATTCGCGAGGCCGGTGCCGGGCTGGCGACCCGGCTGGCTGACGGCTCGCAGGCGTGGCCCGGCTGGGAGGACGCCGTGGTGCCCCCTGAGCGGCTCGGCACGTACCTGCGCAGCTTCGCCGAACTGCTGGCCCAGCACGGCAGGCAGGGCTGCGTGTACGGGCATTTCGGCGAGGGTTGCGTGCACGTGCGCACCGATGCCGACCTGCTCACCGCGGCCGGCCGCAGCGACTTCCGGCGGTTCCTCGAACAGGCCGCCGATCTGGTGGTGGCGCACGGCGGGTCGCTGTCCGGCGAACACGGCGACGGCAGGGCCCGCAGCGAGTTGCTGAACCGGATGTACCCGCCCGAGGTACTGGACCTGTTCGCGCGGTTCAAAGGTATTTTCGATCCCACCGGGATGCTCAATCCCGGTGTGTTGGTGGATCCCCGTCCGTTGGACGCCGACCTGCGCCCCGGCCGGGAGCGTGAAGTGCCGGTGCGCCTGGCGTTCGCCCGCGACGGGGGCAGCCTGGCCGCGGCCACCCGCCGCTGCGTCGGGGTCGGGGCCTGCCGGGCACTCGAAGGGCCCGGCGTGATGTGCCCGAGCTTCCAGGTGACCCGTGATGAGCGCCACTCCACCCGTGGGCGGGCGCACCTGCTGGCCGAGATGCTGGCCGGTGACCTGGTGACCGGCGGTTGGCGTTCCTCGGCGGTGCACGAGGCACTGGACCTGTGCCTGGCCTGCAAGGCCTGCGCTTCGGACTGCCCGGTCAACGTCGATCTGGCCAGCTACAAGGCCGAGTTTTTGTACCAGCACTATCGGCGCAGGCTGCGACCACGGTGGCACTACACGTTAGGCGCCTTGCCGCTGGCCGCCCTGGTGGCCGGATGGGCGCCAGGGCTGGCCAACCGCGTCGCGCCGTTACTGGCCCGCCTCGGCGGGGTGTCCACGGCCCGGCCGCTGCCCCGCTTCGCCCGATACCGGCCGCCTGAGCTGTCCAGTGGCGCGACGTCTGGGCCGGGGCCGCGCGGCGAGGTGCTGCTCTGGCCGGACTGCTTCACCCGATCGTTTGATCCACAGGTGGTCCACGCCGCCGCAGGCATCATCACATCGGTTGGTTTTTCCGTGCGACTGCCGCGGCGCACTGTGTGCTGTGGCCTGACCTGGTTTGCTACCGGGCAGCTCGACATCGCCCGCCTGGTAGCCCGCCGGACCCTGCGGGTGCTGCGCACCGAGCTCGCCGCCGGGATACCAGCCGTTGGGACACCAGCCGCCGGAATACCGCCGGCCACCGGGATACCGGTAGTGGGACTCGAACCCAGTTGCGTTGCCACCCTGCGCTCCGACCTGGCGGAGTTGCTCCCGAACAACCCCGAGGCGGCGGCGCTGGCCGGGCAGGCTCGCACCCTCGCCGAGGTGCTGCGCGGTCAGGCCCCGGACTGGCAGCCACCCCGCCGAAACCGCACAGCGGTGCAGCAACTGCACTGCCACCAGCACGCGGTGCTCGGCCACGACGCCGACGATGCGCTACTCGCGGTAGCCGGAGTGCAGGTGCAGCGGACATCCGGGTGTTGCGGGTTGGCAGGCAGCTTCGGTTACCAGCGTGGCCACGAGGAGATGTCCCGCACGCTCGCCGAACGCTCACTGGCACCGGCCATCCGGGCGTCTCCGGACGCGCTGGTGCTGGCTGACGGCTTCAGCTGTCGACTGCAGATCAGCCAGCTGACCGGCAGGCGAGCACTGCATCTCGCCGAGTTGCTTGCTGGGCTCGACGAGTGTGAACTAGGGAGCGGCAAGCGGTCCGCAGGTGAGTCACGTGACCATAGGTAATGTTGCCCATCACTCGGTGGGAGGCTGCAATAACGATGAACGGTAGATAGCGTGCGGCGAGCGGTTTGAAGCACAGCAGGTCGGAACGAAGAGGTTAAGGAGCAACGATGAGCCGTCTGTCTACTACCCACTACCTGGCCGAGGAGGCCGGCGCCGAGCTCAGCAGGGGGTCAGTGCCATCGCCGCGTGGGCAGGACCCGTATCGCGTCACCCCCGAGCAGGTGAAGCGCGCTCGGCTTTCGGTCGCGAGGTCCGCGTCGGACGCCGAGGACTGCCGTCGCCTGCTGGACATGCTCGGACTGATCGCAGGCGACGACGGCATCCCGCCGGTACGGCGGTGATGCTGGGCGTGCACCAGATCGCTGCCCCCAACCAGCCGTTTTGGAGCCGGTCGAGGTGGTGTCCTATGCTGGGCATGCTCGTGGCGGGCCACCGGCGCGAGCAGGTCCCGACGACCATGTCCCCATCGTCTAGCGGCCTAGGACTCCGCCCTTTCAAGGCGGCAGCGCGGGTTCGAATCCCGTTGGGGGCACGCAGAGCAAGGCCCCATGCACAGTAAGGCCCAGTGGCGCAGTTGGTTAGCGCGTCGCCCTGTCACGGCGAAGGTCGCGGGTTCGAGTCCCGTCTGGGTCGCTTCGCAACACCGGTCGCTCCGGTGACCGGCAAGGCCAGATAGCTCAGTTGGTACGAGCGTCCGACTGAAAATCGGAAGGTCGGCGGTTCGACCCCGCCTCTGGCCACCAACCCGCAGGTTATGCGGTTGCGTCAGTCGTCCTGCCAAGATCCTTCCCCCTATAACCCCCAGGTTCGGTGGCCGGCTCACTCCGCCGAGTCGCCGCTTGAAGCAGCGACGCCAGCCGCCGCTTCCGGACGTCCGATAATCTCCAATTCATGATCACCGATGATGACACGCTGAGCTGCTGGGCGAGCACGGTCGTCGTGACCAGCGTTGGATCGGGCACGCAAACACGCTAGATCCACACTGTGCGATTCCGGCTGCTCCGTAAGGGAAATCGCGACCTTCTTGCGCTCGCGTACCCGAACCCGGACCGTGCGGCGCTTCCGATGATCAAACGGGATCATGACGGCCGCTTACCACGCCGGTCAGGTCTGATGGTCTGGGCGTGCGCGGTGGGCCAGCTCGGTGCGCACCCGCTCCACGTCCCAGCGGTAGTGCCCGCCGGGGGTCACGTAATCGGGCGCGATCTCGCCGCGCTTCACCCATCGCTGCAGGGAGCACATATCTACACCCAGCGCGCGGGCGGCCTGGCCGGTGGAGACGTACGGCATCGGCGCAACCATGACGGCGGGAATGTCGCCCTCACCCGTGCCCGGCATGACGCGGCGGCGCATTGGCACTTCGCCCGGGCCTTGGAGCTGGCCACCGAGGCCGGGGACGCCTACCAGGCGACGTACGCCATGCGTCACGCCGCGATGATGCTGGTGGATCGGGGCGAGCCCGACAACGGACTCAAGATCGTACAGTTCGGTTTGATCAAGTTGGGCGATCTGCGGCCCGATGATCCACGGGTGGAGGCGCAGCGTGGGGAGTGCCACGTCGTCTCGGTGCTCGCGCTGGCCGGATTGGGTCAGGGTCCCGGCGCGCACGACGAGCTGATGGTGGCCCGGGATGGCTGGTCGCCCCCGACTCCGCACGCGCGGGGGTGCATGGATCTCGACGCCGCGCACACCTATCTGCTGCTCGGGCGGCTGGACATGGCCCAGGAGACCGCAGCCAGGGCGTCGCGGACCCTCGCGGCGGCCGGGGAGCGACGGGAGGGCGTGCTGGCGGACCTGGCGCTGGCGCGGCGGGCCCGGCGGACAGCGGGGACGGCGAGAGCGTGAGCTAGCCAGCGGCGGAGGACGCGCCGAACCCCCAGTGCCTGGTCCGCCCCCGCCCCTCATGGCGGCGGACCAGGCATCG
The DNA here is from genome assembly GCA_052390495.1 of Pseudonocardiales bacterium. GTDB lineage: Bacteria > Actinomycetota > Actinomycetes > Mycobacteriales > Pseudonocardiaceae. The sequence goes on along the minus strand of JBQTGW010000258.1, from coordinate 4,255 downwards.
TTGCTGCATTCAGATAGATCGCCGGGGCGGCTCGCTAGATACACCGGTACGAGAGAGAGAAAAAAAGGGGCCCCGGCGTCACCGGGGGCATCGGGACGCCGGGGCCTGGACCCGATCCACCCGGGCGCGGTCGGCTGGATCGGGGGTTGTGGGCGGGACACCGCCCGCGTTTGAACATATCCAAACGGCGCTGGGCCACGGCGAGTTCTGCCGTGCTGTAGCTGTCGCCGGGCGAGCCCCCCTTCGTGCTTGTCCGGCCATAGACCGGCGCGTCGTCACGATGTTCGTCCCCAGCCTGCGATTCGGGTCGGAAATCGGGCCAGAAAGTCTGGAGCCGAATATCCGGGCAGGCGTTACTCGGCAACGTACACGGGTGCGCACCCTGCGTGGTATCCCCTGATGGGCACCGTCTCCGCGGACGGTCGTCAGCTGGCTCGCGCGGAGGTGAGCCGGGCGAGGGCCTCGTCCAGTACCTCGGTGCGCTTGCAGAACGCGAAGCGCACCAAATGCCGCCACGGTGCGGGGTTATCGGTGAAGACCTGCACCGGCACCGCCACCACACCAGCAGCCGTCGGCAGGTCCCGGCAGAACTCAATGCCGTCGCGGTAGCCAAGCGCCCGGATGTCGGCACAGACAAAGTAGGTGCCCTGTGAGCGACGCACGCCGAACCCCGCCTCGCGAAGCCCGCTGGCCAGCCGGTGCTGTTTGTCCTGCAACTCCCGCCGGTGTTTGTCGACCCAGCCCAGCTCGGTCCGCAAGCCGTGAGCCACCGCGGGCTGGAACGGGGCTCCGCCGACAAAGGTGAGAAATTGCTTGGCCGCGCGCACTGCGGCCACCAACTGCGCGGGCCCGCAGATCCAGCCGATCTTCCAGCCGGTGACGCTGAACGTCTTGCCTGCGCTGGAGACGGACAACGTGCGCTGCGCCATGCCGGGCAGGGTCGCGATCGGCACGTGCTCGGCGTCGTCGAACACCAGGTGCTCATACACCTCGTCGGTGATCACCAGCAGGTCGTGCTCGACGGCCAGCGCGGCCAGCGCCGTCAGTTCCGCGCGGGTGAACACGGTGCCGGTGGGATTGTGCGGGCTGTTGAGCAGCAACACCCGGGTTGCGGGGGTGATCGCGGCCGCCAGTGCGTCGGGGTCGAGGGCCAACCGATCGCCGTCGGCAACCAGCGGCACGGACCGCCTGCTTGCCCCGGCCATGGCGACGGCGGCGGCGTAGGAGTCGTAGTAGGGCTCGACGAGCAGCACCTGCTCGCCGGAATCCACCAGAGCGAGCAGGGCCGCGCTGATCGCTTCGGTGGCGCCGACCGTCACCAGCACGTCGGTGTCCGGATCATGCACCAGCCCGTAACGGGCGGCTCGGTGCTCGGCGACGGCAGTGCGCAGCTCGGGGATACCCGGGCCGGGTGGGTACTGATTCATCCCTGCCGCAATCGCCGCCCGGGCGGCCTCGAGCATACTGGCCGGGCCGTCGGTGTCCGGGAAACCTTGGCCGAGGTTCACCGCGCCGGTCCGCACGGCCAGCGCGGTCATCTCCGCGAAGATCGTCGAGGTGAACGGCTGTAGCCGGGGGACAAGTCCGTGGGGTCGCACGGCGTTCATCCTCCCCTGTTCTGCGCGAACCCCCAGCCGCCGGGAGAATCGACATCGTGCAGATGACCATGAACGAGTTGGCCAAGCAGCAGGGGCTGCGCCGGATGAAGGCCGTCGCTCTGGGATTCCTGCTGGGCGCCGCGGTGGTGTACGTGGTTGCGCGGTTGAACGAGGACGCCGCGCCCTGGGTCGGCTACGTGCGGGCGATGGCGGAAGCGGGGATGGTCGGTGCGCTGGCCGACTGGTTCGCCGTGACCGCGCTGTTCCGCCACCCGCTGGGCCTGCCCATCCCGCACACTGCGATCATCCCGCGCAAGAAGGACGCGCTCGGGGAAAACCTCAGTGACTTCGTGGGCGCCAACTTCCTGTCCACGGATGTGGTGCGGGACAAACTGCGCCGGGCAGAGATCACCACTCGGATCGGGCATTGGCTGGGCGAACTCGACAACGCCGAGCGGCTGACCGCCGAGCTGGCGACCGCCATGCGGGCCGCAGTCACCGTGCTGCGCGACGAGGACGTCCAGGACGTGTTGGAGAACGCGATGGTCGCGCAGCTCGTCGACCGGCAGTGGGGGCCGCCGCTGGGCCGGTTGCTCGAGCAGTTACTCACCGACCGGACGCACCACAAGCTGGTGGATCTGGTCACCGACCGCGTCTACGTGTGGGTGCGCGACAACCATCCCACGGTGCTGCGGGTGGTGAGCCAGCGCTCACCCAAGTGGTCACCGAGGTTTATGAGCGGGCTGGTCGCGGACAAGGTCTACGCCGAGGTGCTCTCCTTCGCGTGGGCGGTGAAGATCGACCCGAACCACACCATGCGTCTCGCGGTGGACGACTTTCTCCTGCAGTTCGCCCGGGACCTGCGCTGGGACCCGAAGACGATCGAGCGCGCCGAGCTGGTGAAGCAGCAGGTGCTGGCGCATCCCGAGGTGCAGGCTGTGCTCGGATCGGCGTGGCGCACCGCCAAGAAAACACTGCTCGACGCGGCCGAGGACCCGTCGTCGGAGCTGCGGCTCCGGGTGCGCGACGGTCTGATCTCCATGGGCAGGCGGCTGGCCGCCGACGCCGAGTTGAGGTCCAAGGTGGACAGCTGGCTGGAAGGCGTGGCGGAATACCTGGTGTCCAACTACCGGGCCGAGATCACCACTCTGATCACCGACACCGTGCAGCGCTGGGATGGCGCGGAGACCGCCCGCAAGGTGGAGCTGCAGGTCGGCCGGGATCTTCAATTCATCCGGATCAACGGCACCGTGGTCGGGGCGTTGGCGGGGTTGGTCATCCACACCGTCTCGCAACTATTCCTCTAATGAGTGTCTCACATCACCCGCCTGCTGCAAGCCGAGCGCTTGCAGCAGCTAGCATCACCGGCCTACGGTAGAAAAAGTTCCGAAAGGAGCCAGGACAGGTGAAACGGGTCGACGAGACGGTTGAGACAGTCCAGGAACTGGGTCGCGACATCGGTAACTACATTAGGGAACAGCGCAACTCCGCTGAGATGTCACTGCGCCAGCTGGCCAGCCTGGCGGGCGTGTCCAACCCGTACTTGAGCCAGGTGGAGCGGGGGCTGCGCAATCCCAGCGCCCGCATCCTGCAGCAGATCGCCAAGGCGCTCCGGATCTCGGCCGAGGTGCTCTACGTGCAGGCAGGCATCCTCGACCAGGCGATAGGGGGACCGGTCGTCGACGCTGTCGTCGCCGATACCCACCTCTCCGAACGGCAAAAGCAGGTACTACTCGACATCTACGAATCTTTCCGGCGGGACCGGTCCGCTCAGGCGCAGCTCACTGAGATCCACACTTCGGAGATCCACACGAATGTGGATAACGCTCCGGTCATCGTCATCGAACACCAGGTTACTGGACCCCAGATGATGGGAGCCCAGTCGGGGAAGGAGTGAGAATCATGGCCGTACTGCCCACTACCGAGGACGTCCGTCAGTTCCGGGAACAGACCGAGGCAACCGTCAATTCCACATTCGACGCGGTGCGCAGCCCGTTGCTCGCTGCGCTGGGGGCCGTGGACGCAGCCACCCGGGCCGCGACCGCAGCGTTCAACAAGGCCCGCAGCGAGACCACCGAGCTGCGCCACCGCTTGGAGCCTGACGAGCTGCGCAAGCTGGCCGAGTACTACGGCGAGGCCGCCCACAACGTCTACACCTCGCTGATCGAACGCGGCGAGGAGGTCTTGGGTGAGCTCCGCAGGCAGCCGCGGGTGCGCCACGCTCTCGAGTCGGTCGAAGCGGGCGTCGACACCGCCCAGGAGCGGCTGGAGAGCGCGGTCCGCGACCTCAACGCAACCATCGATGACCTGCGGTTCCGCTTGGCAGGGACCAGCCGAGCGGTCGGTGAGCGGGTCGCTCAGGAAACTGAGAATGTCGCGACCGCGACCGGCGAGCGGGTACAGGGCGCCGCAAACAAGGTGTCGAAAGCTGCCACCGAGGTCGGCGACGAGGTCGCCACCGCGACCCGCGGCACCGCTCGCACGGTGGCCGAGCGGTCGGCGCCGACGCGCAAGCCAGCCAACCGGCGGCCAGGGGACAACAGCACCCGGCGATCCTGACGCACCACCTGGGCGACCGGCCCGGCGTACAGGTCTCCGGGGCGGGCGCGTATACACGGTTGACGTAGGGGGGGGCGGTGGCGAGGCGGGATGGTTTA
>JBQTGW010000257.1:0-22593 GCA_052390495.1 Pseudonocardiales bacterium | reverse complement strand
GCGACGATTACCACTCACGGGCGGCGCAGCCGCACCCCCTGAGTGGTAATCGTCGCAAACACCCCGATCGCCACACACAGGGCGCCAGCGCCTGGTCCGTTCAGCGGGTGCGGGCGGCCGAGGAAGCCTTACTCGCGCGCGTGCCGGTGGGCACCCTGATGCGCCGCGCGGCGTTCGGGTTGGCCACTCGGACCGTTGCGATGCTTGCGGCGGGCACCGGCGGGGTGTCCGGCAGGCACGTCGGGCTACTGGTTGGAGCGGGGAACAACGGCGGCGACGCGCTGTGGGCCGGGGCGATGCTGCGCCGCCGGGGTGTCGCCGTCACCGCCGTTCTGCTCTCGCCGGACCGCGCCCATCCGGCGGGTCTTGCCGCGCTGTGCCGGGCTGGGGGCCGGGTCGCCACGACGTTGCCGGAGCACACCCACGTCGTGCTGGACGGGATCGTCGGGCTGTCCGGCAAGGGCGGGTTGCGCCCGGACGCCGCGCGGCTGGTGAACGCCATCCGGGCGCCGATTATCGCCGTGGACTCGCCCTCAGGGGTGGACCCGGACACCGGGGCCGCCGAGGGCCCCGCGGTGTCGGCCACCGAGACCGTCACCTTCGGCGCCCTCAAACCCGTGCACCTGCTCACCCCGTGGCGTTGCGGCCGGGTGCACCTGGTGGATATCGGGCTCTCCGCCGAGTTGGGTGATCCCGACCTGCGGATGCTGACCGCACCTGAAGTCGGCGCGCGGTGGCCGACGCCCGGCCCGGCCAGCGACAAGTACAGCCAGGGTGTGCTGGGGATCGCCGCGGGCTCGGCGGACTATCCGGGCGCGGCGGTGCTCTGCGTCGGGGCTGCGGTACTGGCGACGTCGGGCATGGTCCGCTTCGCGGGAACCGCTGCTGACGTGGTACGTGCCCGCTGGCCGGAGGTGGTGGCCACTGGGTCGGTGTCCGACGCCGGTCGGGTGCAGGCCTGGGCGGTCGGCCCCGGGATGGGTACCGGCGTGGCAGGGCGCCAGGTGCTCGCCCATGTATTAGCCGCCGGAGTACCGGTGGTGGCTGATGCCGACGCGATCACTCTGCTGGCTCGGCACCCCGCGCTGGCGGATTGCCGGGACCCGGACACCCCCCTGGTGCTCACCCCGCACGATCGGGAGTTCGAGCGGCTCACTGGCGTGGTGCCCGGCGCGGACCGGGTCGGCGCCACCCGGCGGGCAGCTGCCCGATTCGACGCCGTGCTGGTCCTGAAGGGCAACACGACCATCGTGGCGGCCCCGGACGGCCGAGTGCTGGTGCACCCGGCCCGCTCGGCCTGGGCGGCCACCGCCGGCTCCGGCGACGTCCTCACCGGTGTGATCGGCAAGTTGCTCGCCGCGGGGCTGGAACCCGCCACCGCGGCCGCGGCCGCGGTGCACGTCCACGAGTTTGCGGCCGCACTCGCGGCCCGGGGCGGTTGCGCGTACGACGCGCCTGCCCCCGCTTCAGCGATACAGATTACGCTCAGTGATGCAATCCGTAATCTTCGCAGGATCGCAGGCACGGGAGGATGACGCGATGGCGGTGTCTGTTGCGGGGCCTGCGGCGCGCCCCCGAGCCGAGGTGGTGATCGACCTCGACGCGGTCCGGCACAATGTCGGGATCCTCGCCGGAGCCGCCGCCGCAACGGGTGCGGCCACCATGGTGGTGGTCAAGGCCGACGGGTATGGCCACGGCGCGATCGACGTCGCTGTCGCGGCGTTGCAGTCGGGAGCCGATGCGCTGGGGGTGTGCAGTGTGGGGGAGGCGTTGGCGCTGCGCAACGCCGGGATCGACGCTCCGGTGCTGGCCTGGTTGCACGCCCCGGGAGAGGACCTTGCCTCGGCGGTTGCGGCTGGCGTCGACCTCGGCGTCTACTCCATCGGCCAACTCGAGGCCGCCGCGCGGGCCGCCACGGTGAGCAGTCGCCCGGCCAGGGTGCATCTCAAGGTTGACACCGGGCTGACCCGCGGTGGTGTCTATCGCGACGAGTGGCCCGGCCTGGTGCATGCCGCTGCGGCGACCCGGGGTGTCGAGGTGGTTGCGATCTGGTCGCACCTCGCGCATGCCGACGATCCCAGGCACCCGATCATCGAGCAGCAGGTCCGGTACTTCGACGAGGCATACCAGCTAGCTCGGGATGCCGGATTGCGACCGCTGCGGCATCTGGCGAACTCCGCGGCGACGCTGACCCGACCTGATCTGCACTATGACATGGTGCGTCCCGGCATCGCCGTCTACGGACTTTCACCGGTGCCCGAGCTGGATTATCATCTGCTACCTGCAATGACGCTGCGCTCACTGATGGTGCTGCTCAAACGCGTCCCCCGTGGGGAAGGTGTCTCCTACGGGCACGTGTGGCACACCGAGCGGGAGACTACTTTGGCCTTGGTCCCCGTTGGCTACGCCGATGGGGTACCTCGGGCACTCACCGGTCGGCTCGATGTGTGGTGTAGTGGGCGCCGCTACCCGGTTGTCGGGAGGGTATGCATGGACCAGGTGATGGTGGACTGCGGCGACGATCTGGTCACTGTGGGTGACGAGGTGGTCTTCTTCGGTGCCGGTGAAGGTGGTGCGCCGACGGCCGCCGAATGGGCCCACAAGCTGGGCACCATCCACTACGAGGTGGTTGCGGGCATGGTGCGGCCCCGGCTGACCCGCACGGTGCTGGGCAGGCGCGAGTTTGCCGCGGCGGGGGGAAGCCACCAGGGGGCTACGGCGCGGGTCACCCCATGAGGCCATTCGGGAAGACCACCGGCTGGGCGGTCCGTGGCCTCATGGGAACTGCCGTGGCCACCGTGGCTGTGGCTGTGGCCGCGGCCACCCACCACCGTCGCATCGCCAACGTGCGCAGCCTCGCGGCCCAGCGACTCGGCGAATACGAGCTCGGCGAGCTGCCGCCCGACCGTGAGTACATCGTGACCGCAGACGACGGGGTTCCGCTGTCGGTGGAGGAGGTCGACCCGGCCGACGGTGGAGCACCCGAGTTCACCGTTGTGCTGGTGCACGGCTACACGCTGGATCGGCGGTGCTGGCACTTCCAGCGGCTCGACTTTGCCCTGTGTGCGGCGCCCCGGGTCCGTCAGGTGCTCTACGACCACCGTAGCCATGGCCGCTCCGGCCACTCGCACCGTCAGGCGTGCACCCTCGAGCAACTCGGCCGAGACCTGGATGCCGTGATCCGCGCGGCCGCGCCCGAGGGGCGGGTCGTGCTCGTCGGCCATTCCATGGGCGGTATGACGATCATGGCGCTGGCTGAGCACAATCCGGAGATCTTTGCCGAGCGGATCTGCGGGGTGGCTTTCCTCAATACCAGCGCCGGGGACATCGGCCGCTCTGGCCTGCCCCGGCCGTTCCTGTCCCGGCGCAACCCAGTGATGCTGGCAGCCGCGCGGTTGTCCCGCTGGCAGCCCGATGCGGTCGAGCACGTCCGCCACATCGGCAGGCAGCTGATCTGGAGCCTGATCCGCCGCCTCGCCTTCGGTCACGAGGCGGTCGAGCCGGCGCGGGTCGAGCTGATGGACTCCATGATGAGATGCACCTCGTTGGAAGTCATGACCGATTTTCTGCCCACCCTCGGGGCGCACAACCGCTACGCGGCCCTGGCCGGTCTGCAATACGTCAAGGCGCTGGTCATCGGTGCCGAGTCGGATCTGCTGGTGCAGTACGAGCACTCCGAGGCGATTGCGGCGCTGCTGCCCGACGTCGAGCTCGTTCGGGTGCCCGCCTCGGGCCATATGACGATGCTGGAGCAACCAGAGCTCGTCAACGAACACCTGCTGGACTTGTTGTCCCAATTAACCGGAGCCCAGCCGGGCAGCCGGGGGGCTGCGTGAGCACCCAGGTGATTCCGTGAGCACCCAGGCGAGTCCGTGAGTACCCAGGTGAGTCACAGTGGTACGAGCCGCAGAGGTACGAGTGTGCTGATCGGACCGATGGTGCGCGACGACGTGGCGCGGTGCGCCGAACTGGAGCGGGTGCTGTTCGCAGGCGATGACCCGTGGAACGCCAACGCCTTCCTGCGGGCGCTCGCCGCGGGCCACCATTACGTGGCCGCGCGCGAGGGGGATTCGCTGATCGGATATGCCGGGCTGGCCTGCATCGGCGTGGAGGCGGAGATACACACCCTCGCGGTGGACCCCGTGCACCAGGGCCGGGGGATCGGCCGGGCACTGCTCCGCGCGCTACTGAGACACGCCGCAGGGGCGACGGTGTTCCTCGAGGTGCGCACCGACAACGAGGCGGCGATCGCGCTGTACCGCAGCGAGGGCTTCGCGGTGATCGCCACCCGCCGCCGCTACTACCGGCCCAGTGGCGCGGACGCCTTCACCATGCGCAAGAAGGTGCCGGGGCGCAAGTAAGGTGCCGGGGCGCAAGTAAGGTGCCGGGGAGGACCCCGGTTGAGCGCTGGCACTCGGCACAGTAGTCTGCCAACTAGCACTCTGGTCACAAGAGTGCCAGTAACGGCCCAGCCTCCTCGGCACCCGCGACGGCGGGGTGGCAGGAGCCGGCACCAGACAACCTGCCAACTCTTCGAAGACCCCGGAAGGTGGAGGTCACACCGTGGCGAGCGTGAACATCAAGCCGCTCGAAGACAAGATCATCGTTCAGGCCAGTGAGGCTGAGACGATGACCGCGTCCGGCATTGTCATCCCGGACACCGCCAAGGAGAAGCCCCAGGAGGGCAAGGTCCTGGCTGTGGGTCCCGGTCGTTTCGACGATAACGGCAATCGCGTCCCGATGGATGTATCGGTGGGCGACGTCGTCATCTATTCCAAGTACGGCGGCACCGAGGTCAAGCACAACGGCGAGGAGTATCTGATCCTCTCTGCGCGCGACGTACTCGCGATCGTCAACTGACGGCTAAACCTATGTCGTCGCGACCGTCCCCCGGCCCCATCGGGGTCGCGGGACGGTCGCACATTCGGGCCCCGGTGCAACCGGAGGCTCCTGGTTCATACGTGAGGAAGGCAGGAAATGCCCAAGCAGATCACGTTCGACGAGACCGCGCGGCGGGCGCTCGAGCGCGGCGTCGACCAGCTCGCCGACGCGGTCAAGGTCACGCTCGGTCCGCGCGGCAGGCACGTAGTGCTGGACAAGAAGTACGGTGGCCCGTCGATCACCACTGACGGTGTCACGATCGCGCGGGAAATCGAGCTGACCGACCCCTTCGAGAACCTCGGCGCCCAGCTCGCCAAGAGCGTGGCGACGAAAACCAATGACGTGGCCGGTGACGGCACCACGACCGCTACCGTGCTGGCCCAGGCGATGGTCCGGGCTGGGCTGCGCAATGTGGCCGCAGGCGCCAACCCGACGGCGCTCGGACGCGGCATCGCGGCCGCCGCCGATGCGATCGCCGAGGTGCTGAAGTCCAAGGCAACCCCGGTGCAAGGGGAGGAGTCGATCGCTCAGGTCGCCACGGTGTCCTCGCGCGATCCGAAGATCGGCGCGCTGGTCGGCGAGGCGATGACCAAGATCGGCGAGGACGGCGTCATCACCGTGGAGGAGTCCTCGACACTGGCCACTGAGCTGGAGATCACCGAGGGCCTGGCGTTCGACAAGGGCTATGTCTCGCCCTACTTCGTCACCGATCCCGAGCGGATGGAGGTGGTGTTGGAGAACGCTGCCATCCTGCTGCACCGGGACAAGATCGCCTCCATCCTGGAGCTGCTACCGCTGCTGGAGAAGGTAGGCCAGGCAGGCAGGCCGTTGTTGATCGTGGCCGAGGACATCGAGGGAGAGGCGCTGTCCACCCTGGTGGTCAATGCCGTCCGCAAGACCCTCTCGGTGGTCGCGGTGAAGGCGCCGTTCTTCGGGGACCGCCGTAAGGCGTTCCTGGAGGACCTTGCCGTCGTCACTGGGGCACAGGTGGTCAATCCAGAGGTCGGCCTCACGCTCTCCGAGGCTGGCCTTGAGGTGCTCGGCCAAGCCCGGCGCATCGTCGTGACCAAGGACGACACCACCATCGTCGACGGCGGTGGTGCACAGTCCGAGGTGGCGGACCGGGCCGCGCAGGTGCGACGCGAGATCGAGGATACCGAGTCCGATTGGGACCGCGAGAAGCTTGCCGAGCGGCTTGCCAAGCTCGTCGGAGGCGTCGCGGTGATCAAGGTCGGGGCGGCCACCGAGACCGAGCTCAAGGAACGCAAGGCCAGGATCGAGGACGCGGTGGCGGCTACTCGCGCCGCGGTCGAGGAGGGCATCGTGCCAGGTGGTGGTGTAGCGCTCCTGCACGCCGCCAACTCACTCGGTGATCTTGGCCTGCACGGCGACGAGCTCACCGGGGTCGAGATCGTGCGGACCGCCAGCGCCGCTCCGTTGCACTGGATCGCGGCCAACTCGGGCCTTGAGGGTGCCGTGGTGGTCGCCAAGGCGCGCGAATTGGACTGGGGTCACGGCTTCGACGCCGAGGCGCAGATCTACGGTGATCTGGTCGCCGCAGGCATCGTGGACCCGGTGAAGGTGACCCGTTCCGCGATAGTCAACGCCGCTTCTATCGCCCGGATGCTGCTCAGCACGGAGAGCGCTGTGGTGGACAAGCCGGAGGTGGCCCCGGCAGGCGGCCACGGCCACGGGCACGGCCCCGGTATGTAGGCGGACAGCACGCATAGCGGTGTCCTGACACGAGGATGGCGCTCGGATGAAGGGTCCCCGGTACATCGTTGGACGATGTACCGGGGACCCTTCGTGCTGGAAGCGCGTCGACCTGGGCCAACAGGGTGGATCGACGCGCAGTAGTCGTGTTGGTTACTTATCGTTAAGAGCTCGAAGCCGAACGTGCGGCTACCCTCGTTCGTCGTGTCGGGGCCTCGGTACTCCCGTGATCCGCTTACACTCGGTACAGTGTGCGTTGCTCCAGTTCGGGGGTTACGGCCGTTTGGAGTAGTCCTGTTCGGGTAATTAGCGAAATTTCCATCAGATCGTGTCAAGGTCCAGCCCCGCACGACCGATAGGGGAGGTGGGGAAATCACTCGGCTGCACGAAAGGAGCCCTCCCGTGACCGCGGTTCTAATCTGCGATGACCGGCGAAGTGTCCGTGAGGGACTCACTCGCGTCATGTCGGCCGTTCCGGGCGTCGCCCGGATCGATTGTGTGGCGCATGGAGACGAGCTCTTAGCCCGCTACTCACGACAACCCGTGGACGTCGTGTTGGTAGGCACTCAGCGCGCGGTGCCCACCGGTGTGGAGGCCACCCGCAGGCTGGTCTCGGCCCACCCGCAGGCCAACGTGATCGTATTCGGTGCGCCAGACGATGCGGGCAGCATTGCCGCAGCGATCGCTGGGGGTGCCCGGGGCTACCTGCGTTGGGATGCATCACGTCCCGAACTCGTCGCTGCGCTGGCGCACACGCTCGCCAGTACGTCGGTGCCGGCTCCGCGTCCGCCGTCCGACCCCGGAGTGCAGCTCACCGAGCGCGAGTTGCAGGTGCTGCGGGGGATGAGCCAGGGCAAGAGCAACGGGCAGATCGGCCGTGAGCTCTACCTCTCCGAGGACACCGTGAAGACCCACGCCCGCAGGCTGTTCCGCAAGCTGGGTGTGCGGGATCGGGCTCAGGCCGTGGCGCACGGTTTCCGGCGAGGTCTGGTCGCCTGATCATTCTCGCAGCGGGGGCCGGTGGCATGCCACCGGCCCCCTGATTTTTGTGTTGTTGCGAACGTTCTTGCGAACGACAGCGTAGTGCGCGTTTCACATCGGACCTAAGGCCCAGTACGGTGCTGCCGAGGTGTCGTGGTTCCGCCGATGATGATGGATGGCCGGGACTGCGGAACAAACCACCGCCGACAGGTGCCCTGCCCGGTCGGTCCCCCGTAACGCCAAGGCTGCACTCTGCGATGACTTCAGTAGGGGACGACTTCGACGTCCTGGTGAGTTCCGCTGTAGATGGTGACCGGACTGCCATCGACGGTGTTCTTCGCTGGGTCCGTCCTCTCGTGGTGCGGTACTGCCGTGCCCGTGTCGGACGACAGGAGAAGACGTTCGCGTCGGCGGACGACGTTGCCCAGGAGGTGTGTCTCGCGGTGCTCACGGCCTTGCCTAGTTACCGCGACCAGGGGCGGCCGTTTCTTGCGTTCGTGTATGGCATCGCGGCGCACAAGGTGGCCGACGCCCATAGGTCGGTTGCGCGTAACCGTGCCGAACCGGTCGCGGAGATTCCTGATTCGCCGTCCTTGGCCGACGGCCCGGAACAGCGGGCGATGCAGGGTGAGCTGGCCGGTCGGATGAACACGTTGTTGCGGACGCTGCCGGACAAACAGCGCGAGATCCTCATCCTGAGGGTCGTGGTAGGACTATCCGCCGAAGAGACGGCGGATGCGGTGGGCTCGACAGCCGGTGCGGTCCGTGTCGCGCAGCACCGGGCATTGGGTCGGCTCCGCAAGGTGCTGGCATCGGAGGAGGTGATCTGACATGCCGTGGCGTAACGATGACAAACATGTCGGAAACCCGATAAGCCATCTCTTTCGGCGACGCAACGGGGATGTCGACGATCTGGTGGGCACATCGGACATGACCCCGGTCGACTTGGCCGCGGTGCAGGCTGACGACGCCCTGCTGAACACGCTCGGCCGCGCTGACGTGGTGCGCGACGACACCGACACCGAGTTGGCCCGGGTTCTGGTGGCGTGGCGCCGCGAGATCGACACCGAGTCGTTCGGCCCGTGGGTGGACACCGACACCGCCGCGGCGAGGATCAGTGCCGCTCGTAGGCCGGCTCCGCGACGGCACTCGGTGCTCGGCGCGGTCGCAGCGGCCGCTGCGGTCCTGGTCGTCGCGTTCGCCGGAGTCGGCCTTGGCGCCAAGTCGGCTCAGCCCGGCGACATTTGGTTTCCGCTGACCAAGGTGCTCTACAGCGAGTATGCCCGCTCAGTCGAGGCCGCGATGGTGGTCGAAACCGAACTTGACCAGGCGGAGACGGCGCTCGAGAAGGGCGACACCTCGCAGGCTATCCAGTCTCTGGAGGTGGTTCAGGAGAACCTCGCGGTGATCGCCGATGAACAGGGCCGCGACAGGTTTGAAACCAAGGCCCGCAAGCTCGAGGACATCCTGCAAGGGACACCGAGCTCAACCGAGCCAGCTCCGCCGCTGCCCCTGCCATCTCCCACGTCAGAGGTTCCGGAGGAGTCGGTTCCCCCCTCGAAACCGACCACCGCCCCCACCACGTCGCCTGAACCCACCACTGAAACCGAACCGCCAACCACCGATCCGACCACGCCGTCGAGTCCGACAGTGTCGGCTGAGCCAGAGCCGTCCACGGCGGAGACAAGGTCCGGCGGCGGCGGCGCTGGGCCCATGGGCAGTGAGGAGTCCCCCCCGCCTTCCGTGTCGGCGTCAAGCGGCTGAGGCGGGGCGGAGCGGGGGTGATGCGGGACTGGATATGATGGTTTCATCATGAGCAGCGAGCCCACCGCGCCCAGCTTCCCTCCGAAGTTCGCATTGCTCGGGCTGACCTTCGACGATGTCTTGCTGCTACCCGCCGAGTCCGATGTGGTGCCCGCCGGGGTCGACACTTCGACCAGGCTCTCGCGCAATATCACCCTGCGGGTTCCGCTGGTCTCCTCAGCGATGGACACCGTGACCGAGGCACGGATGGCCATCGCGATGGCCCGCCACGGTGGGATGGGGGTGCTGCACCGCAACCTGCCCGCCGAGGAGCAGGCCGCGCAGGTCGAATTGGTGAAGCGGTCCGAGGCAGGCATGGTGACCGATCCGGTGACCTGCTCGCCGCATGACACCCTGGCCGACGTGGACGGACTGTGTGCCCGCTACCGAATCTCCGGGGTCCCGGTGACTGACACCGATGGGGTGTTGGTCGGCATCATCACCAATCGGGACATGCGCTTCGAGCTTGACCACACCAAGCGGGTGAGCGAGGTGATGACCACGATGCCGCTGATCACCGCGCAGGTGGGAGTCACCGCCGACGCGGCGCTGGGCCTGCTGCGCAGGCACAAGGTCGAGAAGCTGCCGATCGTCGACGGGCATGGCAGGTTACGTGGTCTGATCACCGTAAAGGACTTCGTCAAGACCGAGAAGTACCCGCTGGCGACCAAGGACCCGGACGGGCGGCTGCTGGTTGGGGCGGCGATCGGGGTCGGTGCGGACGCCAAGCAGCGGGCGACTTCGCTGGTCGATGCCGGCGTCGACGTGCTCGTGGTGGATACCGCACACGGGCACTCCCGCCTGGTACTGGAGATGGTCAGCTGGCTGCAGGCTGAGGTGGGCACCTCGGTCGACGTGATCGGTGGCAACGTGGCCACCCGCGCGGGAGCCCAGGCGCTCATCGACGCGGGCGCGGACGCGGTGAAGGTCGGGGTGGGTCCCGGCTCGGTCTGCACCACCAGGGTGGTGGCCGGGGTGGGAGTGCCGCAGATCAGCGCCATCCACGAGGCGGACCGGGCTTGCCGTCCGGCCGGCGTTCCGGTGATCGGCGACGGGGGCATCCAGTACTCCGGGGACATCGCCAAGGCCATTGTCGCGGGCGCCAGCACCGTGATGTTGGGCAGCCTGCTCGGGGGTACCGCCGAGGCGCCTGGCGACCTGATCCTGGTCGACGGCAACCAGTACAAGACCTACCGCGGCATGGGTTCGGTGGGTGCGATGACCTCTCGTGGTGAGGGCCGGTCGTACTCCAAGGACCGCTATTTCGCCGACGATGTGCTCTCCGACGACAAGCTGATACCCGAGGGTATCGAGGGCCGGGTACCCTACCGCGGGCCGCTGTCGCAGGTGACCCACCAACTGGTGGGTGGCTTACGGGCGGCGATGGGGTATGCGGGTGCTGCCACGATCCCGGCGCTGCAGAATGCGCAACTGGTGCGGATCACTGCCGCGGGTCTGAAGGAAAGCCACCCCCATGACATCACGATGACGGTCGAGGCCCCGAACTACACGGTGCGCTGAGCCCTCCGTGGCAGGGCCCTCCGTGGAAGGGATAGTGACCGTGCGGGACCTGGTGGAGATCGGTATGGGCCGCTCCGCGCGGCGGTCCTACAGCTTCGACGACGTGGAGATCGTGCCCTCGCGGCGCACCCGCAGCTCCAGGGACGTCTCCACGGAATGGCAGATCGATGCCTACCGCTTCGACATACCGCTGATCACCCATCCCACTGATGCGATCGTGTCGCCGACGATGGCGGTCCGGATCGGTAAGCTCGGCGGGCTCGGAGTGCTCAACGCGGAGGGCCTGTGGGCGCGCCACGGAGGCGTCGACAAGCTGCTGTTCCGGCTCTCCTCCGCGCTGGCCGAGGCCGATGACGGGGCCGCGATGCGGCTGTTGCAGCAGTGGCACGCCGCCCCGATCCGGGTTGAGTTGCTCGCCGAGGCGATCGGGCAGGTGGCCGAGTCGGGCGTGACCGTGGCCGCCAGGGTCAGCCCGCAGCACGCCCGCGACCTCACGCCGGACCTGCTCGCCGCGGGGGTCGAGATCCTTGTCGTGCAGGGCACGATCGTCTCGGCCGAGCACGTTTCCCGAGGGCCGCAAGGATCTCAGGGACGAGATGGCGGTGCCGAGCCGCTGAACCTCGAGGAGTTCATCGCGTTGATGGACGTCCCGGTGATCGTGGGCGGGGTGGGCGACTACCGCACCGCGATGCACCTGATGCGCACCGGGGCAGCGGGTGTGATCGTCGGTTACGGGGCGGGTGCCAGCAGCTCGACCGCTGATGTGCTCGGCATCGGAGTGCCGATGGCCACCGCGGTGGCCGACGCGGCGGCCGCTCGTCGGGACTACCTGGACGAGACCGGCGGGCGCTACGTGCACGTGATCGCCGACGGCGGGATGCGCACCAGCGGCGACATCGCCAAGGCGATCGCCTGTGGGGCGGATGCGGTGATGCTCGGCGAGCCACTGGCCGTCGCCGCCGAGGCGCCCGGCAGCGGGTTGTACTGGACCGCCGCCGCGGCGCACCCCTCGCTGCCACGCAGCCACGTGATCGACGTCGCGGCGGGCTCGATCGGCATGGACACGCTGCTGTTCGGTCCATCTTCGAACCCCAGCGGTCACGTGAACCTGTTCGGTGCCCTGCGCCGCGCGATGGCCAAGACCGGATACTCCGAACTCAAGGAGTTCCAGAAGGTCGGCCTGACGGTCCGATCCTGAGCCGGATCACCTACCAGGAGCTGTTGGCTGGCGAGGAGACCGCGACCTCGCTCGGCGTCAACGTCACCCGGTTCCGTGGCGGCCTGTTCGTCCTGACCTCCCTGTTGGTCGGCTGCCTGGTCGCGGTCTCAGGGGCGATCGCCTTCGTCGGGCTGATCATCCCGCATGTCGCCCGGCTGCTGGTCGGCTCGGATCATCGGCGGGTGCTGCCCGTCACCGCGCTGGCCGGTGCGGCGTTCCTGCTGTTGGTCGACATTGCCGCGCGCACCCTCGACGAACCCCAGGAGCTGCCACTCTCGATCGTCACCGCACTGTTCGGGGTGCCGTTCTTCCTGTGGCTACTGCGCAGGCGCTCCACCGATGCCCCGGTGAACGTGGCATGAGACTCGTGGTGCAAGGCGTCGCTGTCGCGCTCGACGGCTGCTCTATCGTCGCGGACGCCGAGCTGGTGGTGGCGGCCGGGGAGTTCGTCGGTTTGGTCGGACCGAACGGCTGCGGCAAGTCGACGCTGCTGCGCAGCATCTACCGCGCGCTGCGGCCCTCGGCGGGCCTGATCAGCCTCGGCAACGACGATCTGTGGCGCCTGTCCGCCAAAGAAGCGGCCCGCCGGGTCGCCGTCGTCGCCCAGGAGGGTCCGTCCGATCTGGACTTCACCGTCGGCGAGGTGGTGGCGCTGGGCCGCACGCCGCACAAGCGGCCATTGGACCGCGACACCGCTGCCGACCGCGAGATCTGTGCCGACGCCCTGGAGCGCGTCGATATGACCAGTACCCGTGATCGCAACTACGCCACCCTGTCCGGCGGGGAGAAACAGCGCGTTCAGGTGGCTCGCGCGCTCGCCCAGCGCAGCTGTCTGCACCTGCTCGACGAACCGACCAACCATCTCGACATCCGCTACCAGCTGGAGATCCTCAGCCTGGTCCGGGGGCTGGGCCATTCGACGCTGGCCGCGATCCACGACCTCAACCTGGCCGCCCAGTACTGCGACCGCATCTACGTCATGGCAGCAGGCAGGCTCATCGCCAGCGGCCCGCCCGAGGAGGTGCTCACCCCTGAACGCATCGCCGAGTGCTTCGGCGTCCGTGCCTACCGGTGGACCCACCCCGGTACCGGCCGACCGATCCTCACCTTCGACGAGCTCACCCCGATACTCAAGGATAATTCGTAGAATGCAGCAGGTGTATGACTTGGTGCTGAATCAGAGCGTACTGCATGAAATTGATTCCACCGTTTTCGGGGCTGATCATCTGGTCGAGATTCGGCAATTGGGTTTCACTTGCCGGGAGGAGGTAGGAATCCTGCGGAGCTGGCTGAGCGAGCAACCCGCAGGAATACTTCTCGACCTCGCGTGCGGCGCGGGCGGGCCGGGGCGTCTGATCGCGGACGGGCTGGCCGAATGCATCGTGGGGGTGGACCTCGCCGGTAACGCGTTGCGAAGGGCCACGGACGACCTCCGATCCGTGACACTTATCGGCGGTTACGTCGTCGCTGATGCGGGTCTGTTGCCGCTGCGTGATCGCTCCGTCGATGTGGTCCTCAGTGTTGATTTTCCGACCATTGCATCATTTCTGCACGGGATAGCTCGGGTATTGCGGCCGGGTGGGCGGCTGCTCCTCAGTGGTTGGGAGAGCCGGGATCCTGGGTTCGGGCACTTTCCCGCACTGTTCGACCCGTTGTTGGCGGCCGTCGGTCTCACGGTCACACACCGCTACGAATCGCCGCATTGGCGACCATCGGAGCCGTCGTTGGGTCACTCGGGTGAACTTCACGCGGAGCCGGGTGTCGGTGGCTGATCCAGGACGCTGTGATGGACACGATGGTGGTCGTGTCCCGGCCGAGCTTCCGGCTTGCGTGCTGCTTGTGCCGCAAGCCCATCCCGCAGGCGAAGGACGTTCACGCGCTGGATGCGGAATGGCAGCGCCGGTTCCCAGACATGCTCGGTGTCCTTGCCTGAGGCACGTGCGCCACGCACACCCACCAGTGGAGCTGCCGCAAGCCCGACGACACCTTTGTCGCCGGTCACCGTCCGGCGGTCCGCAAGGACGATTGCTACGACTCGTGGGACCACATCCAGGGCTTCGGCACCCATGTTGCGATGGCCTTGCAGTACCCGAAGTCCGGCCTGCTGCAAGGTGCCGAGACGTATCTGCGGGCAGCTGTCCGCCGTCCCGGCATGGACTCCGAGCTGGTCGACCGGACATACGCACCCTGTATAACCTGCACGGCGACTCGATTGACCGGCAGCGGGACGAGCAGAAGGCATTCCAGCGGTGGCTGGCAGGCACGCTCCCCTCCTCGTCGCACTTCCAGCCCCCAGGTTCTCCCGGACGCGGTGGCACGCGGGCAGAACAAACCCAGCATGCGCGGGGTACGGCTGATGGGTAGGTGATTCCGGTGCCAGCCCGCCCCATCCACCGCCGGGAGCAGCGATGCGGCAGATACCGCAGGCCCACGACCCCCGCGACGACCGCCGTCGGCCATTCACCCGCACGAACTGCTCCACGACTGGCTTCGCAGTCTGACCATCATCGGAGAAGGCAACGATGTCGACGAAACCCTTGCGCTGATCGCACGGGTCAACCGGGTGAGCACGCACACCGTCCCGATCCGCACCGCCTTGCCAGCCGAGGATCGCCGGGCGATCGAGGACGTGCTGGCCTGGAATCACGAGATCAGAAACCGGCAGGCGGGAGTCAACCTCCTCGTGGAACAGCTTCTCATCCGCTGGCTGTCCGAAGCCACCGGACAGACCTGGAGCCAGATCGTGCCAACGAACGGGAGCCCCATGGCAATCAACCATCAGCAACTCGACGAGATCCTGGCCGACTTCTCCGCAGTCGGTCGGGCCACCTATCTCGACGACCGGGTCCTGGGCCTGAGTCACGCCGCCATCGACCGTGACGAACTGGGCATTCCCCAGTTCAGTCCCGACCTCCCGCAGGTCCCCGTCGCCCTGGTCGAGCGGCATCAGGCGTTGTGGACCCATCCGGACAACGACGGTCCACGGCAGGAGGTCTGGACCGAACACGCGCTCTCCCAAGGGATGCAGCGCCTTGGCCACGGCGTGCGTAAGTTGCCGAACCTGGACGGCTGGTTGATCGCGGAATGGCCGCGCGACGGCGGCGGGCTGCAACTCCAGCAACCTGATGGCAACCTGTTCGTGTACGCGCTGTGCGACGTCACCGCGGAGTGGATCGCGGCTGCCCGGCACTACGGCTGGGTGCTGGTTCTGCACGGCCCGCAACTCGGCCTTCGTGTGCCCACCGACCTCGCCGATGCCGAACACGTGCGCGCGACCGAACTGAACAGCGCCCACAAGAACGGGCAGGTCACCGGTGGGTTCATGCAGTGGGGACAAGTCCGCATCCGCTGATCCTTGTTGGTAACCACCGGAATCAGAAATATCCTGAATGCTGTCTGGCGATTTGCTGGCGCCGTCCGGTCAACGAGGATGGTTGGCTTCGGACATGGAGCACTTGGTGCCATCTGGCGCCTTGTGCTTTGGGAACTTGCCGTTCATGTTCAGCGTGAGCGGCTTCCGACCGCAGCACGGACAGGTGTGCTTGCTGCGTGGTCGACTGCATTTCCACCTGAGCTGGCTGTCGAGGGTGTAGCGAGTGGTTCCAGAACCGGAGCACTCCTTCTGCTCGCCGTGGACGAAGAATCCAGTGGTGGATTCTGAATAGTGCTTCGGCAGAGTCCTGTCTTTGTTCAGGAACATTCGCAGGCAGCAGACGTCACAATGCGCCATCCGCGTTCACACTCCTTCAACACGAACCCGGACCTCGGTCGGCACGTGGGTGTCAGTGGAGATCGCCGCGCCCTGGGCGGCGGCCGCTCCTGCGTCGACGGTGACGACGGGTGCGCCGGTGATGGTGGTGATCAGGGCGGCGTTGTAGCCGGTGCCGGTGCCGATCTCCAGCACATGCAGGCCGGGGCGCAGGTCGAGAGCTTCGAGCATCCGGGCCATCAGGGTGGGTGCTGAGGACGACGACGGAGGGCCGCCGTCCTGCCCGGTGCTGGTCAGCAGCGACCGGTGGGAGTAGACGATGTCCAGGATCTGGTCGCCGGGCAGCTCGGCCTGCGGCACGGTGATCGTCTCGGGGCCGTACCGGAACTGGGGTACGCAGCGGTGCCGTTGGACGCTGGCGAAGGCGTGCTCGACGGCGTCGGACCGGATGGCGCCGACCTCGCGCAGCGACGCGGCGAACTCGGCGAGCCTCGCTGCCTCCGTCGAGCAGCGCCTCTAGGACGACGGCGCCGGTCTGGTTGAGGTGGTAGATCATGCCGCGACGTTCATCCAGCAGCGTCAGGCCGTCGGCCACCGGCGTGCTCGACACGCCTGGAACGGGTCACCGACGCATGTCGCCGCCTCGACGATGTGTTCGGTGGTGCAATGGTGTTCAGCGCCGTCCGCGACCCGTCGCGACGTTCGCGTTGAGCCGCCAGGGCGGGCCGTGGCCTCCCGCCTGGCTCATTCTCGTCGGTCACCTTCGGCAACCGCGGCGACGGTGGTGCTTACCGAGGATTTTACTGGCTGAGATTATCCGGCGTAGGATTATGATGTGCAGTTCTTGAACCGTGTCGATGAGCTCGCCCAGCTCAGCGAGCGCCTGACCGGGCCTCGAGCCGAGCTGCTCGTCGTGTACGGGCGACGCCGGATCGGCAAGACCGAACTGCTCACCCACGTGGCCGCAGGCACCCGCTCGCTGTATGTCGAGGCCACCGATTCGGTTGCGGCGGATCAGCTTCGCGACCTCGGCTCCGAGTTGGCCCGAACGTGGGGTAACGACCTGTTGGCCGCGCAGCCGCTCACCACGTGGTCCGCTGCTCTCGCCGCCATCGGGCAGTTCGTGGGCGACCGGCGAACGCTTGTGGTGCTCGACGAGTTCCAGTACCTGGCCGCACAGTCGCCCGAGCTGGAGACGGTGCTCAGCCAGTGGTGGCGAACGACCGGGCGGCATCTGCCCATCATGTTGATCCTCGCGGGCAGCGAGCTGTCGTTCTTCGCCGACGAGGTGCTGGCCGGCCGGCTCTACGGTCGGCGTACCGGTCAGCTGCGGCTGGAGCCGTTCAGCGCGCGCGACGCGGGTCTGTTCCAGCCCGGTTACACCCCCGAGGACCGCATCCGCACCTACGCCGTCTGCGGCGGGGTGCCCTACTACCTGGAGCGGTTCACCGACGATCGCCCGCTGGCCGCCAACCTGCTCGCCGAAGTGTTCACGCGCACCGGTCTGCTGCATGACGAGGCGGAGTTGATGCTGCGCCAGTCGCTGGCCGACCCGACCAATCACATCGCGGTGTTGCGCTCGATCGCCCACGGCCACAACCGCAATCAGCAGATCGGTGGGCGCACCGCGCTCGCGCCGGCGCACGTCACCAAGCTGCTCGACGCGCTGGAGCGGCTTGGACTCGTCGAGCGCCTGCGGCCGATCACGGCCTCGCCACGCGCCCGCAAGACCGCCTACGCGATCAGCGATCCGTTCCTGCGCTTCCACCATCGGTTCGTCGATCCGGCCCGCTCCCAGCTGCGGACGACCGAGCTTGCCTCGCGCTACGTCCAGTCGACAGTGCTGCCCCAGCTCGACGAGTTCACCTCCCGGACGTGGGAGAACGTCTGCCAGCAGCACGTGCTCCACACGGTGCCCGGCGTCACGGCGGTCGGACGCTGGTGGGGCCCGGTCCCGACCGGGCAGGGCAGGCGGACCGAGGAGCGGGAAATCGACGTCGTAGGCGTCGACGGCGACCGTAGCCCCCTCGTCGTCGGCATGTGCAAGTGGACGGCCCGACCCGTCGGAGTGGCCGAGCTCAACCTGCTCAACCACCTCGCCCCACACGCGAGTGCCGAGAACGCACAGCGCTACCTGTTCTCCCGCAGTGGCTTCTCCGACCCGCTGATCGACCGAGCCGAGCACGACCCGACGCTCACTCTGCTGACCCCCGCAGACATCTACCGACAAGCAACATGAGCCGGCAACGCGAAGTCGACACCCGCTGGATGCGCCGTCGGAGGAACAGTCGAGAAGTGCACGCTGAGGAATCCGCGCTGGCCAAACTGCCGACCGACGACCCTCGCCTGAAAGGGGCGACGATCTACAGCACTCTGAAGCCGTGCTCTCAATCGCTGCTTGACACCGAAGGATCGCTGACTGCCGCGGTCGACAATCTCGCTCGCCTGGTTCACGCCCACGCCGCTGAGCGCTTGGTGGATCCTCCACGACATTAAGGCCATCCTCCTCGGCGAGGGCGCTCCGGCCACCCTGGACGACGCGCCGGCGCTCTGGGCCGAGGTGACCGGCAACGAGTGATCGTACCGAGGTGTAGCACCTTGGACAAAAGTGATACACTACCGGCATGCCTACCACGCGAACTCGGCACTTCGTGACCGAGACGGACGATCTTGCCGCTGCTCTGGATGCGGCTGCCCTGCGGTGGCCCGAGTTGAGTCGGCCGCAGCTGCTCGTGCGCTTGGCGCTCGAAGGCGACCGCGCCGCCCAGCAGGTGAGCGAGCAGCGGCGCAGGCGCAGGCTTGTCGCGGTTCGGCGGCACAGCGGGATCCTCACAGGTGCCTACGGACCGGACTACCTGCGCAAGCTCCGGGAGGAATGGCCAGCGTGATCGTCCTTGATGCCAGCGTCCTCATCGCCTATCTGGACAGCCACGACGACCATCACGTGGCCGCAGAGACACTGCTGGCCGGCGCAGTCGACGACGATCTCGGGGTCAACTCGCTGACGTTGGCGCAGGTGCTGGTCGTTCCCGCCCGGGACGGTCGACTTGAGCCGGTGCAGCGGGCTCTTCGCGACCTCGAGGTGGAGGAATTGCCCTTTCCATCCGATGCCGCTGTCCGCTTGGCGCAGTTGCGTGCCAGCACCGGCCTCAGAATGCCGGACTGTTGTGTTCTGCTTGCGGCTGTCGACGCCGTCGCGACCGTCGCATCCTTCGACGATCGGCTCGTCAAGTCCGCCATTGACCTGAACCTGCCGGTCCTCGAGTGATCACCCGATCGGCCCGCTGAGCCCGTTGCTGGGGCTCGGCATCTGATCAGGGTCGAAGGAGTGATGTCAGCGGGCGGTCAGTGCCACGATTTCGGAGCGGGTCGGCTTACGCTGTCCGTTGCGCACCCCGGTTGTGTGGAGCGTGGGTATGCAGTGTTCGAGCAGACCGGCTGGTAACGGGTCCCAGTCTGCTAGCAGCTCGTGCCAGCAACCAGCCAGAGTGCTGGCGACGGTGGCGTCGCTGACCCGCAGCATCGCCAGATGGCGTAGTCCGTGGGTGAGCACGTCCATGACGGGGATGGCGGAGGGATCGCTGGTCCGGCCTGCCCGGTCTGTCCTGGTGTCCACCGGTTGCAGCACGAAGCCGGGCGGGGCACTGACCAGCGGCGGCTGCAGGACTGCCAGATAGCTCAGTACCAGGTACTCGCTCTCATAGCGCCACGACGTGGAGTGCAGGACCGACGTCGACTGATCGAACACCGGGTCGAGCTCGCGAGTCAGTGCCTCGACGACGGCTTGGGTCGGGTGCCGGCCTGGGGGCAGCTCATGGCACCAGCCGGGCATCGGTGCAGTGCCTGCGGGATGTCGTGCCAGCGCGATGATGTGCCCCTCGGCGCAGGTCACCGGAAGGATCTCGCACTGCACGCGAGCCGACGGCGGCGCGGCGCCCGCATGTGCGGTGAGCAGGATCGGCTGTGCTGTGGAAATGCCTGAGTCGGCCACCGGACCCTCCCTGATCGGGCAGGGTCCAGAGCTTGCCGTATTTGCCATAGTCAGGCAAATACGACACTCTTGCAGGGGGATGCCCCATCAGGGCGAGCTGCGGTCCCAGACGGTGCCCTCGGGGGTGTCGCGCACCGTGATCCCCGCGGTGGTGAGCCGCTCGCGCAGCTCGTCGGCCAGGGACCACGACCCCTGCGCCCGTGCCCGGTCACGCAGCTCGATCAGGGTGTCGACAAAGGGTGCGACCAGTTCCGTTGGATCGCGGGCACCTACGGCGGCGAGTTCACCCAGTCGCAGCACCATCCTGCGCAGCACGGCCCGCGGCGTGCCCGGTCCGTCCTCTTCTTCGGTGTCGGCCGACCAGTCGATGATGGTCTGCTCCAGCTGGAGGGCTGCGGTCACGGCGGCGTGGACGTCGCGGGAGCACAGTCCGGCGTCGAAGTCACGCTCCAGAGACTGCGCCTCAGCCCGCAGCGACGGCACCTGCCGGGTGTCCGGGTCCGCATCGGACACCCGTTCGCCGGCCCGCCCGGCCACGGCCCCGGAACGGGCGCCGACCGCGGCGGCCCGCACCTCGTCCATGCTGACCGTGGACCCGGAGTCGAACACGGTGCTCACCCCGTGGTTGCGGACGGTGACCGTACCCCGCCCGAGCACCGTGCAGGTGTCCGCGTCGAGGTCGAACACCCCCGCGGTGTGCTCGTCGATGCCGAGCACACAGGTCGTGGGATCGAGCAGCGCCTCCATGGTCTGGAGGCGCTGCTCACCGAGGTAGCAGAACCGGGTGTCATGGGTGCCGCCCTCGGCATTGTCGTAGTGCGGGATCACCGCTGCCCGCAGCCCGATCATGGCCAGCAGGTTCAGGCCCTCGACCCAATGCGGGTCGGCGCCCACCTTGTAGATCTCGTACACCGGCACGGCGGCGACCCCGAGCGACACGGCGGCGGCGCTGCCGAACGTCACGCAGCCACCGTGGGCGAGCTTGTCGATGAGCACGTCGCGCAGTCCGCTGCCCTGCCACACCCGCAGTGCATAGGTCGGGCTCCCCGGACCCGCGAAGACCAGGCCTGCTTCGCGGACCATTGCCAGCGCCTGCTCGCGCTGCACCAAGTCATCCCCTGGGTCATCCCCTGGGTCATCCCCCGGGCGGCGCCAACTCGCCACGCGCATCCGCATCCCCAGGTTACGTCCGAAGTAGCCGACCGCCCGCCGGGAGATCTCCTCCGCGTTCTCCTGGAACCCGTACGGAGTGTCCAGCAGCACCGCATCGACCGGCGCAGGACCGAGCCGCTCGACGAGCAGCCGGTGGACCTTCGCCATCGTCGGGGCGGTCTCACCGGAGCCCATGATGGCCAGCAACCGAGGACCGTGCCTCACCGGACACCCCATACCATCAAGTACCACGATCGGGCAACACGGTGGTGGTCCACGACCCCATTATTGCCACCATCAGTAGCCAGAAACACCATCGAGTCACGGAGCACTCACGAGGCGCAGCTCTATTGCGGCCTCGCACGAACGGTGCACAGGCACGTGGCCGGACTCAATGGGGTAATGGGAATACCCTCGGCGGCGCTCCACCAGCCCGGTGCAACGCGTCGGTGAGCCGCCGACCCCCGAGGCACGGGAACGCTGCCGCAGCATAGGAGTACAGGCCGGGCGCGGTCACGCGCGATACCCGGATGTCGGTCGTCCGGACATCGGGGGTGGTCACGTCCACCGCGTAGACCGGGTGCCCGCGACACTCCAACCGGCCGGTCAGCTCGTCCCGGCGGCCCGCAGGGTCCACAGCAGCCAGCGGTGACACGCACGCCCGGACATCATCGACACCCAGCACGGGAAGAGAGCCGAGCTCGCGTTCGAAGTCCTCGGTTAGGCAGGGGTCGAGATGGACCTGTAGATGGCAGGCGTGGTGGGTCAGATCTCGCCAGTCCGCCCGGTAGACCTTCCGGTAGTCACGCGCCGGAAGCCATGGCTTCAGCGGGCTGGTGTCGGACTCGGCGACCCGCATGAAAACGCTGTCCGGGTCGTCGAGTTGTCGCACGATCAGCTGCATCTGCATCGCCTCGGCCAGCGCCTCGCGCAGGGCCGCGTACCGGCCGTACACCTCATCCCCGGTTGCCCAGTGGAAACACACACCCAGGTCACGTAGTTCCTGGGATTTCCGGCGGGCGATCTGGGGTTTGGTCTGGAAAACGGTTTGATCGGGAACACCGGCGCTCGCGCGGCGGGCCTGGCCGGTGGCTGTGTCTCCGGTGAACCAGTCTTTTTCCGGCAGGAACAGTCCGTGGGTGATCCAGGTCGCGGCCTGGGGTGTGACGTAGCTGAGAAATACCGAGGTGACGCAATTGGTTGGGCGGCCGGCGCAGCCGGCCCATTGTATTCCGGTGCCGACGGTGTGGTGACCTTTTTTTCAGGTGGGCGGTCTCGTCGACGGCTAGTCCCGGGCCGAGCGGATCGCCCGCGGGGCAGGGCACCAGCCGTGGGGTACAGGTGGGGATGCGGTTCCAGATCTCGTCGTGATCCCACTGGTTTTCCAGGATCAGCGACTGGAACGGCCCCGGGGTGTCATGGCCGGCCTTCTCGGCCAGTTCCCAGCATGTCTTGACCGGCGTGTCGCAGGCGGTCAGAGCGTCGGCATAGGCGGCGGCCTTGAGCCAGGTGCGGTGCTGGGCGAACACACCGGCGAAGGTCTGGGTGAACTCTGTGTCGATCTGATTGCTGACCGTCCGCAGACCGTCTATGCTGATCGTGGCGACTGCTTCCTTTTGTTGT
>JBQTGW010000256.1:0-7957 GCA_052390495.1 Pseudonocardiales bacterium | reverse complement strand
TTTCCGGGATGGATCCTTACCGGCCAGCCCTGTCGAACTTGGCTGACCGCATTAACTCGGCGTGCTGTGCGATGAGCTTGTCGACCAACTCCTCGCGCAGCGCGTCAGTCTGAGTGATCTCGTGGTTGGAAGGCTGCGTCGCATGTGCGACGAGCCGTCCGAGTCCCCCCGCTTCGGCGAGCCCTTCCTCTGGACAGCCCTGTTCCGCCACGACGCCCACCACCCTTAGCGTCCGCGGGACGTACCGAGGCGACGGAGACGACATCCCGCCGCCTCACGAGGCATGGTGAACTCGTCGGTCAACGTGTGTCGTCCCGATTCGATTGAGGTTCCCCGATGGACTGGCCGCAGCTCCGCGACGAGATCAGCACCACCACGGCGAGGGTGAGCGATCTGCTGCGCGCACTGCCCGGGGGTGAGCTGCCGCTGTCCCGGGTGAGCTGGTCGGCGGCCGAGCTCGGGGCGCACCTGGTCAGCCTGGCACGCCGGTACCGCCGCATGGTCCAGACGCCGCAGCCGTTCCCAGCATCGCTGTCCGCGGAGAACCAACGTGAGGTGGCCGCGGTTTCCGAGCGTGATCCGGGGGCGCTCGCCGATCTGCTCGAGGTCGAGGTAGAGGAGATGGACGGTCTGGTCGCGACCATGCGCGAGGTAATAGACAGGCGTCCCACTGGGAGTAATAGACAGGCGTCCCACTGGGTGCGATCCCAGCGGCGCCGATGGATAGGTTCGGAGGGCGAGTGCCGTGGCTCGGCCGGAGGCAGAAGGCTCAGCTGGTCGCTGGTGGGATCGGCATCCGGTCCGGCAACTCGATTCTGCACCGTCAGTGCACGTTCATCCGGGAGTAGGGGTGGCGCGGTCGGTGTGGTTCAGGCGGCGAGCGGGGTGTGGTCGGCGGGGACGGTCTCGTGGGGTGGCGGTGGGGGTGGTGATGTTCCGGCGCCGAACGGTTGGCCACCGAGCTTTTCGCGATCGTGTGCGGTGAGCCAGCTATCGAGCTCTGGTCCGGCGGGGACGATGCCGGTTGGGTTGATGTCACGATGGACTTGGTAGTAGTGCCGCTTGATGTGGTCGAAGTCGATGGTGTCACCGAAGCCGGGGGTCTGGAACAGGTCTCTGGTATAGGCCCACAGGATCGACATCTCGCTGAGCTTGCTGCGGTTGCATTTGAAGTGGCCGTGGTAAACCAGGTCGAACCGGACGAGCGTGGTGAACAGCCGGATGTCCGCTTCGGTGATCGTCTCACCGGTGAGGTATCGCTGATTCTCCAACCGTTCCGACAGCCAGTCGAGCCGATTGAACAGCCGGGTGTATGCCTTGTCGTAGGCCTCCTGGCTGCCGGCGAACCCGGCCCGATAGACGCCGTTGTTGACATCGGCGAACACCAGCTCGTTGACCTGATCGATGTCCTGGCGGCGCTGTGGCGGGTACAGCTCGGGTGCGCCCGGGCGGTGATACGCCTGCCACTGGGTGGATAGGTCGAGGGTGAGCTGCGCGAAGTCGTTGGTGACGACCTTCCCGGTCGGGATGTCGACTATCGCCGGGACGGTGATGCCTTTGTCGTAGCCGGGGAAGCGGGCGAAGTATGCCTGCTGCAGCCGTTCGATGCCCAGCACCGGGTCGCGCCCGCCCGGATCGAGGTCGAAGGTCCAACTACGTTCGTCATGGGTTGGTCCGGCGATGCCCATCGACAATACGTCCTCCAGGCCGAGCAGCCGCCGGACGATGATCGCGCGGTTGGCCCACGGGCAGGCCCGGCTGACCACGAGCCGGTACCGGCCGGGCTCGACCGAATAACCGTCCCGACCGTCTGCGGTAATCCGAGTGGCTATGTAGCGCATGTCGCGGCTGAACTCACCACCTGGACTCAAGTACTTACCGCCTGATGCCTCCGCCATGATTGTGTCCTTCCCGCTTGCCACCCTGTCAGTGCCGTAAACCTCGGGGATGACCGCAGCGTAGGTGACGACCACTGGGCCAGATGCCTCGGGCAGGACGCCGGTCGTGATCTTCTCGCTGGTCTATGAACCGGCGCAGACCCCTGCGTCGCGCTTTATCGGCTGTCCAGATCGAGCCGACGCCGTGCTGGCGCATCAATGCTGCGATGTGCGCGTCGGTCACCAGGTTGCCGCGGATTACGTCGGTACCCACGGTGTCGCGGAAGGTCGCCCAGAATCCGGTGGCATCGCCGGGGCAGCGCACGTGTGCCCGATCCAGCAGCGCACCGAGGTTGGCGCGGGCGGTACCGGGCTCCAGCGGGCGGGTGAACACATTTGAATGGGTTGCGATCCGCAGATAGGCCAGCGCCACCGGCCAGAACAGGTAAACCAGGCCCGGCCCCGCAGCGAGCTGTCGCACGAGCTCGATCGCCCGCCTGATCGCTGCGGAGGGGTTCGACCAGAGCGGTTCAGGCGAAGACCACCTCAACTTCGACAGCTGCGACCCGGCATCACCAGCCGCGAGGAATCGGCAAGGACTACTTCTACCGCGTCGCGTTTCGGACTGCGGTGCAGGTCAGCGCGCTCGGCGCCGTCATCGTCAGGCCTGACTTCATCATGGTCCCGACCGGCGGCTCGGATCCCTACACCTGCACCACGCCGCCGCTCATGCAGCGGCGGTTGCCGTACCGAGCGACCCGCACGCGTCGCACATGCGCTCGACCCGTGGCCGTCAGTCGACCGAACCGCGGGTGACCACCCACTCGGTGCCCTGGTCGGTGACTGCGGCGATCCGGTCGTAGTCGGCGTCGTAGTGCAGCACGGTCAGGCCGGCGGCTTCGGCGGCAGCGGCGATCAGTAGATCGGGCACCTTGACCCCGCGGTGCTCGCTGCGCGCGGCGAGCTCGCGCTGGACGTCGAGGGCGCGCTGGCACATGTCCTCGGTCGTGCTCACGCGGGGTAGGCCGGCGAGGTTGGCGGCCAGCTGCTGATGGTCGGCCAGGCTGCGGGTGAAGCGCAGCATCTCCAGCAGCACCACGGCACTGACGGCGACCGCTCCGTCGAGGATCAGCGGTTCTACGACGCCCGCAACGTCCGGCTTGGGCATCCGAGCCAGGACGCTGGTGTCGGCCAGGTACCGGGCGCTCACCGCCAGCCCTCGCTGCGGACTGCGTCTGGATCGGACAGGTCCAGACCGTCACCGCTGCGCAGCTGCGCAATCAGGCGTCGCCGGGCCGCCATGGCGACGATCTCGGCGAGCGCCCGGTTGACCGTCTCCTTATTCGTGCGGGCACCCAGCTCGGTGCGGGCCGCGGCGAGCAGGGCCGGGTCGATGTCTACCATGGTCTTGGCCATGGCTGAAGTATAGACACTCGGGGCTGATCGGTACATACAAACTGAGCCGGATCGGCAACCTCGCCTCGACGCATGTGACCGCGCGAAAGCTCCTGGAACCGGCGCAGACCCCGCGTCGCGCTTTATCGGCTGTCGTCGGGTCGGTATGGGTCCTTGGCGGTGATGTCCGGGAAGCGCCGGAAGTCGCGGTCGGCTGTCCAGATGGAGCCGACGCCGTGCTGGCGCATCAGCAGACAGATCAGGTGTGCGGACAGATCAGCCGCACGTGGAGCTCTCCGTCCCCGGAGGTATCGTGCTTCCCCTTGGATTGTTCTGGAATCCACGCCTTTCTTTGTGATTTCTTGACTCGGTTCAGTCGTTCAGTACTAAGATCACGCTCGCTTGATGACGACTATTGAGGCAGCTCATCGGGCAGAAGTCAATTGTGGATGCGGCCTGTGATCGGTGTCCGCATGCCGGTACTCAGGAGGGGCTTGTGGGGCAGACTCCGCGGCTCCGGGAGGCACTCGGCCATGCCCGAGTCGGCGACAAGCAGGCTACCTGGCAGTTGTTCGGTCAGGCTGAGGCGTTGTTCGGGGTTGGTCCGCATGATGACGACCCGCCATGGCCGTCTTCATGGCCGCGGAGGCTGTGGAGGGTGCGAGCGTGGCACGAGATGCGTGCCGCGTAGAACCTGGGATGCTTCCGCTTGTGGAACGCTGCAGCGCCACCGCCCTGCTGCGGTCGGGCCAGAAGTTGACAACGCCGGGACAGCGTGACGCTCTAGCCGGTGTCGCGCGCGACCGGCTACCTGCCGTGTACGCCGCGTGGGCCAGTGCCCGCGTTGCAGGGGGTTATCTCCCTTTTGAGATGTCGACGCGGGGCCGGTCAACGACCGGGGGGCGGTGGCGCGGGGCGCTCGGAGCGCCGCTGGGCTAGGAGTTCGTCGAGCTTGGTGTGCAGTTGCTCGCCGGAGGTGGTCAGCACCACGGGGCGTTGGCCCCATCCCGCTGGACCTTCGCCGAGGGACAGGTATCCGTCGGTGAGCAGCTCACTCAGGTGCGTGCGGATGTGGTCGGGGATTCGGCGGCCGTGGTCGAGGAACACATCAGGATCGAAGCGGGCCACGTGGCCCCGGCGTACCCGGCCCAACGTGAGCAGCCGACCCAGCTCGGGGGAGACCAGGCTGGTCATCACGGATTCGCCCGGGTGCGCTTGGGTGGTGCGTCGCTTGCGGCGCAGTCGGGGCAGCGGGGTGGGCCGACGACGACCCAGGTCCGACGCTGGCAGCCGACGCAGACGAGTTGCCGCATCCGCACTCGACCGGTGGTGATGAGCTGCTCGCCGGGACCGATCACCAGGCGACGCAGAAACCCGATCATGGTGGGTCGTGCCTCCCCGGGTCGGATTGGGGTGGCCGGCCGCGCTGTGGGGGGAGGAACAGCGCGGTCGGCCAGTTGAGGACCGTTCGCGTCCGATCGGTCACCGTCAGTCAAGCGGGTGAGCTGCGACGGAGCCAGGGTTGATCAAGCGGGGCCGGGGTCGGAGCGTGGCCGGGGGTGTTACTTTTCGTGCATTTCGGCGGAGCCCTTCCCCGCAGCCTGGCCAACAGTCCACTATCGACGCCGATCAGTAGCCGGACGGACACCGAGACGAGGGGCGATGAGCGGTCGCGGTAAGAACACCGCCTTGCGGGGATTGCTGGACGAGGCGGAGATGAGCAACGTCGCGCTGGGCCGGGCGGTCGTGGCGGCCGCGGCTCGGGAAGGGATCCACCTGGCCACCAACACCACCTCGGTGCGCCGGATGCTGCAGGGCTGCCAGCCCCACTGGCCCGTACCCAGGCTGGTGGCCAGCGTGCTGGCTGGGCGGCTGCACCGGGAGGTCACCGTGACCGAGTGCGGGTTCATCGACTGCGGCCCACCCGATGAGGATCCCTATGAGGGGCTGCGCTGTTCGGGCACACTGGATGGCACCCTCCGCACAGTCGTCGACTTATCGGGACGTGACATGCGCCGACGTAAGCTCCTGCTGGGTTCGGTGTTCAGCGCGGCGGCCTTTGCCGAACCCGCCCTGTTCGCGATCACCGCGCCACCGGCGCAGAGTACCGCCCGCGCCGGTGGCCAGCGGGTCGGCATGGTCGACGTCGAGGTCCTCACCGACCAGATCGCCCATTTCACCAGGCTGCAACATCAATATGGCTCGGGGCGGGTCCGGGATCAGGTGGTGACGTTGCTGAACCGGGAGGCCAACCGGCTGCTGCACGGTACCTACTCGGAGAAGACCGGCCGGGCACTGCTGAGCACGGTGGCCCGACTCACCCGGCAGGTCGGCTTCCTGACCGCTGATGTGGGCCGCCCTGCGCTGGCGCAGCGCTACTACATTCAGGCGCTCGACCTCGCGATGCGGGCAGGGGATCGCAGTGGTGCCGCTGGCGTGCTGAGCCGGATGAGCCGCCTAACGGTCCGGATCGGGGATAACACAGCCCCCGGCCAGGAAACCCTGCGACACGGACGCCAAGCGGTGGCACTGGCCCGCAGCGGACTCGCCATGATCGAGGGCACGGCTACCCCACTGGTGGCCAGCGAGCTCCACGCGCTGGAGGCACGCGGTTTCGCCCTGCTCGGCGACACCCGCGAGGCCCGTCTCGCCGCGCTGGCGGCCCAGCGATGCCACGAGTCCGCACGTCCCGAGAATGAGCCTGGGGTCCTTTACCCCGAAGACTTGCTCGCCTCAGATCTCGGCCGTTGCTTCATCGGCATCGGTGAGTTGGATCAGGCCCTCACACAGACCACGGCATCACTGGAGAACAGCGCGCTTTGGAATGTCCGCGGCCGGTGTGTGGACCAGATCGATCTGGCCATCACCCATTTCCTGCGCCGCGAAGCGGAAGAGGCCGCCGCGTTCGGTCGCGACGCGCTGCGCGGCGCCGCCAACGTCAGCTCGACCATCCTCCTAGAGCGACTGCGCACCCTGCAGCGCCAGGTACACCCGCTGCGCTCCGCCTCCCCCCACCTGCTCGACCTCGACGACCGGCTCACCGGTTTCCTCACCCGCCGACGCCCCGACGGCACCACCCTGTAAACAGCCGGACTAACGGCACCACATTCCACTGACCCATCCGTGCGTTCAAGCAATCCCCATGCCGCTGAACCCAAGCCTGGCAAGCGCGGGAGGTGATCCGTGGCCGCAGCGGAAGCGGAGACGTTGCACCGCCGACTGATCGAGAAACTGGCGGCAGCGGGCGATCTCGCCGAGGATTGGCGGGATGCGTTCGAGGCGGTGCCCCGCCATACCTTCATTCCCGACATCACCTGGCACCACGGCACGACCAACGGGGAATGGGGACTGATCCCCCGTCATCGCGCCGACGACTCCGACGCCTGGCTGCTGGCCGCCTACGAAGATGACTCGATCATCACCCAGGTCGACGACGGCGAGCCCAGTGGCCCCGATGGAACCGGTGTCCTGCCCACCAGCTCGGCCAGCATGCCGACCGTGGTTGTGGTCATGTTGCAGGCGCTGGATATCCACGACGGACAGAAAGTGCTGGAGATAGGCACTGGTACCGGGTACAACGCCGCCTTGCTGGCTCACCGACTCGGCGCCCGTAATGTCACCAGCGTGGAGATTGACCCCACCGTCACCGACGCCGCCCGCCATGCGCTGGAGCGCGCGGGTTACGGCGAGACCTTCCTCGTTACCGCTGACGGCACCCAGGGGTTCGCGCCCCGCGCACCGTATGACCGGGTGCTCTCCACCGCCTCCTGTCAGCAGGTGCCCTACTCCTGGGTGGCCCAGACCGTATCCGGCGGGATGGTGCTGACACCCTGGCGTAATGCCTACCACCCCGGCGGGCTGCTTTCCCTTACTGCCGCGGCCGACGGCACCGCCACCGGCCGCATCGTGGGCCCCACCTGGTTCATGCAGCTGCGTGACCAACGCATCCCCGAGTGCAGCGTGGCCGATGTCGTGCGCGGCGATTACGACGGGGAAAGGTCCACGACCACCCTCGGCCCCTATGAACTCGCCGGGCACCTGGGCGCCATGCTGACCATCAGCCAGCGGGTACCGCGCTGCCGCCACCGGTACTACGCGTACGACCCCGACGACGGCGTGGGCGAGCTGTGGTTCCTCGATCCCTGGTCGGGCTCCTGGGCCAGCCACTTCCACGTCACTCCGGACTGCTCCGACGACGAGTTCAGCGTGCGCCAGCGGGGACCACGCCGACTCTGGGACGAGATCCAGGCCGCTCACACCTGGTGGACCGAACAAGGCCGACCCGACGAGCAGGACTGGCTGTTCACCGTGTCCCCCGATCAGCAGAGCATCGAACTGCCTGCCCAGCAGGACCTCAGCCAACGGACCGCATGACCACGTTGCTCGCGTAATCCGTGCGGTCGGCCAATGACAGCGATCTGGCGCTGCCTGTTAGCGAGGCAGGCAAGCAGCGTGGTCACGCTATCCGGTCCTCACCATTAATCCGGCTTATAATAGTCGGTTGCCGGAAGCTTGAGGTGCTATGGCGGATCAGTCGACTGAACCTTGGGTGACCACCCAGGGCAACGGCAAGTTCGCCGGCTGTCGTGTGATCGTCATATCGAGTCGCAGGTTGGGTGTGGGTTCACTCTGTCCGGAGCGGGTGCGCCGGGATCCCGGTCAGGTCTGGGTCCTCTCTGGCCACT
>JBQTGW010000255.1:0-53285 GCA_052390495.1 Pseudonocardiales bacterium | reverse complement strand
TACCGCGACGTGGTCACCGTCCCCACCGAGCCCACCGTGCACAGCCCGCCACTGGTGCACCGATGAGCACCAACCCCGCGTCGGCCCGCGTGCTGTGGCTGATCACCAGGCGGGAGTTCCTGAACCGCGCTGCGCCAAGCAGGCGCCACCCTCTTCGCCGCCGCTGGCTCGCTGGTCAGCAGGCAGGAGGAGCTGCAAGCGGTCACCACCCCGATCACATCGATGAAACTCTAAGTAGTTAGTTACCGTCGTCAGGCTCTGCATCGACATCATCCGGTCAACGAATTCGATGCCGTCTAGGTGGTCGATCTCGTGTTGAATTACCCTGGCCACATAGCCAGAGTAGTGCTCCGTAACATCCTTACCATCCGCTGACGTGTACTCGACGGTGATGGCTTCGGCTCGTGGCACCACACCCATGAGTCCGGGGACGCTGAAGCAACCTTCCCAGCCGGTCTCAGTAGTGTCAGACTGTTCCACAATCACCGGGTTGATCATCCGTAGTAGCGGGGATGCCGGACGGTCGGGGAACACATCCGTCTTCCGCACCTCGACCACGACCACCTTCACCGATGCACCGATCTGCGGAGCGGCCAGCCCGGCACCGTTCAACTCGCGCAGTCGATTCACCATGCGCGCCAGAAGATCCGCGACCGCCTGGACGTCACCGATAGCCTGGGTCTCGGCCTTGAGCCGAGGATCGCCGATCGTGACGACATCATCGCCGACGACACCAGAAATCCAACCCCGATCACTCTTGGCGAGATTCATCTACCCGGTCTCCATTCGCCATTATTCTGCATTGCAGTTGTCGAGACATGGGGGCCTCAGTCTGCCCCTTCAGGAGGGCTGGCATACTTGTTCTTCGCTCGATCGACGTTCTGTTGGAGAACAAGTCTCACTTGGCGGTACTCCGCCAGGTCAATTAGGCAAGAGAGGCCCAGCCTCTCCTCCTGCCGCAGCAACTGCACCGATAGGAAGCCATCCTGTACCGCCTCGCGCAACATTCGGATGGCGGCCTCAGCGTCGCCCAGCTCCGCCAGAACGTGGGTGAGCCGGTACTTGATGTACCCGTTGTGTGGCTCGGCCTCGGTCAGTCGTACGATCGCCGCGCGGGCTCGTTCGGTGTGGCCCACACACGCCTCGATGTTCGCCAGCCAGGACTGTACGCGCAGGTTGCTCCGCTTCCCTCGCCCCGCGCAGGCAGCGATGTGCTTGATTCCTGTCGACCAGGCATTATGCGCTGCGGCCTCGTCACCACTCAGGCGGTTCAGATAGCCGAGCAAGTTCCACGCCGTGACGTCATCAGGGTCCGCAGCAACAGCATCTCTGGCGGCATAGATAGCTGCGTAGACATCGCCAGTGCCGAGGTGCGCTAACGCGACCGCCCAACGTGTATTAGCATCTCGCGGATAGGTGGGAAGGTAAAGACGAGCCACCTCCAGAGCCGAGGGATAATTACCGACCATCAGATGGTTCCAGATGAGCAACTTCATGGCGGTGGGGTTGGTCGGATCTACTTGGAGGACCGCCAAGGTCAACGGCAGGGCAGCCTCGGCCACGCCGCCATTGTTGAGCGCGCGGGCGAACGCGAGTGTGGCGTCCAGGCTGTCGCAGTTTTTCTCATAAATAGCTCGACCGAGTTCTAGCGCCCTTTCATGCCAGCCCATGTCCCAGCAGATGCGAATGAGCGTGGTGTGGGCCCCAATGGAGTCAGGGTCGAGCCGCAGTGCCGCGTCGACGTCGCCGAGCGCTCGCTCCAGTGTCGATAGCTCTGACCTCCACCCGGAGAAGTACTGCCGCCACATAGCATAGCCGTGAGCGGCTTGAGCTCGGGTAAAGCGGGGATCGATGTCCAGTGTACGGTCCAGCAAAGTCGCAGCGGCTTCGATCCGCTGCCTTTCGTTAGTGGCTAACAGCCCTTGGCCTCGCAGGTACAGCTCATAGGCTAGCTCCACGTTCGCCGACTTGGTTTCGAGCCGAGACGGGTCACCAAGCGATGGAGCTAGGTTCATGGCCAAGGCCAGGCCCCGCCCAGCAACAGTCGCCGCGTCCAGCGGCAACAAAATATAGCGACCGTCGATCACAACTGGCAGCAAGATACCGCTCTGGGGAATCAGTGGGGGTAAGCCGTTTCCGGCCAAGCGCACCCCATCTTGGGTCTTCCGCGACGACGTAGATGCTGCCCTCGGGGACACCAACGCGGACAGCCTCTCACCGGCACCCAGTGCCTCGTCACATGCCTTGGCCAGCGTTTTTGTCGGCGGCTTGAGGCTGTTTTCAATCTTGGAAAGATAGCCGGAATCGTAGTGCACCAACTTCGCGAACTTCTTCAGCGACAGGCCGAGCTGCTCACGCAGCCTGCGCAGCTCGTCACCGAAGACCGGCTCGCCCATCGACGCTCCCCTCGCCGTTGCCTGGTGCCCTCGCCGGGGTGGGCAGCCGGCAACTCCTGGATCGCGCAGAGCGTAACGCGAAGAGTGCCGAGCATGGCCATCACACTGGACGAACACACAGAATCCCGGGCCCCTCAAGCACCACAGCTCTCGGCGGCCGACCGGCCCCACGTGACCCCGTGTGAACATGATATGCCAGCACGGCAATCGCTCGATGAGGAGAGAACACGACCATGGGCAAAGACGACGACCGTAAAGATGACGAAGGTGAGCACCGCAAAGACGACGGCGGTGAGCACCGCAAAGAGGACTACACGGGCGATGGAAGGCCAGATCCTCCCCGTTCAATACCACCACCCCCCGACCCGAACAAGCACGACCGGTGATCGAACACCACGCTGACCCGGCTGAGCTGCGGGCGGGGATGATTCAGCGGCTGGCGGCGAACACCTACCTGGCTCGGTGGGAGACTCCATTGGCGCCGTGGTGGGCTGCACTGGCGGCGGTGCCCCGGCACCGGTTCGTCACAGACACCGTATGGTTCAAGAACCTCGGCAACGGGCCGACGTTGCTGCCGCTGCACCGGGGGGACGATCCGGATCGGTGGCTGGCACTGATCTACGGCGATGATGCGGCAATCACCCAGGTCGACGACGGGCACCCACGCGGCCCGGGACTGGCTGGAGCGATGCAGACCAGCTCAGCGTCGTCCCCGATCATTGTCGCGCTGATGCTGGCCGCGCTGGACACCCAGCCGGGGCATCGGGTCCTGGAGATCGGTACTGGCACCGGCTACAACGCCGCGCTGCTAGCTCACCGGCTCGGGGCCGCGCACATTACCAGCATCGAGATCGCCCCCGACGTCGCAGCCCAAGCCCGCAAGACTCTGTCCGACACCGGCTACGGCCAGGCCAGCGTGGTCACCGGCGACGGAGCACTCGGCCACCCGCCGGGAGCCCCGTACGACCGGATCATCGCCACCGCTGCGGTGAACCGCATTCCGTACCCGTGGGTGGATCAGACCCGACCCGGGGGCCGGATTCTGCTGCCGTGGGCCGACAGCTACACCGGTGCGCTGGTGGCCCTGACGGTCGACAACGACGGCGGCGCGAGCGGGACCGTCGTCAGCGAGTCCTCCTTCATGTGCTTGCGGGAACAGCGGGAACAGCGTGGACCCGTGGCCGACGTGGTCGACGATGAGCGCCAGGCAGCGCTCAGCATGACCGACCTGCACCCGTATTGGGTCACCGCAGAGCACGGCGCGCAACTCGTCATCGGCCAACGGGTGCCGCAATGCCAGTGGCGATACTGGCCCTACGACGAGCGCCAGGGGGTCGGGACGTTCTGGCTGTTGGATTTCAACTCCCGGTCATGGGCCAAGCTGACCCACTCCACCCCCGACGCCAGTGATGACGAGTTTCCGGTGCGCCAGTGCGGCCCTCGGCGATTGTGGGATGAGGTCCAGGCCGCCCACGGTTGGTGGGTGGAGCACGGCAAGCCCGACGCCGACCGCTGGCGGTTCACCGTGACACCCGACGGCCAGCGGATCGAGCTGGCTTAGCGCGACGTCCCCGCCCTAGTCTGCATCCGGAGTGCGGAGTAGCAGGGAGGTGGCTTGGTGGGCGGGCGGTTGGACGGCCGGGTCGCGGTGGTGACCGGCGGCGGGAGCGGGATCGGCCTGGCCTCGGCACGCCGGCTCGCTGCCGAGGGTGCCTCGGTGGTGATCGCGGACGTCGACCCCGACACCGGAGCCGCCGCTGCCGCCGAGGTGGACGGGCTGTTCGTCCGTACCGACGTGACCAGCGAATCCGAGGTGAACGCGCTGTTCACGACCACGATCGAGCAGTACGGCACGGTGGACATCTCCTTCCACAACGCCGGTATCTCACCACCGGAGGACGACTCGATCCTGACCACCGGGCTCGACGCCTGGCGGCGGGTTCTGGAAGTCAACCTCACCTCGGTGTACCTGTGCTGCCGGGCGGTGCTGCCGCACATGCAGCGCCGGGGCCGCGGCTCGATCATCAACACTGCGTCGTTCGTGGCGGTGATGGGATCGGCCACCTCGCAGATCTCCTACACCGCGTCCAAGGGCGGGGTCGTCGCGCTGTCCAGGGAGCTGGGTGTGCAGTTCGCTCGTGAGGGCATCCGGGTCAACGCACTGTGCCCGGGGCCGGTGAACACCCCGCTGCTGCGCGAGCTCTTCGCCGCAGACCCCGAGCGCGCGCAGCGTCGGCTGGTGCACGTCCCGATGGGCCGGTTCGCCGAGCCGGAGGAGATCGCGGGCGCAGTCGCCTTCCTGGCCAGTGACGACGCCACCTTCATCACCGCATCGACGTTCCTGGTGGACGGTGGCATCTCCGGGGCCTACGTCACGCCGCTGTAGTCGTACTCCCCCTCGCCGTCGCTACCCACCTACCCGCGTACGGTTGGATGGCGATGACCGTGCGTGGGGAACCGCTGTACTACTGGGATTACCTGCAGCTGGACCAGCTGCTGGGCTGTCAGCGGTCGGTCTGCGCTCAGCACGGTGAAGCAGCGCATGACGAACTGCTGTTCATCATCGTCCATCAGGCATTCGAGCTGTGGTTCAAGCAGATCCTGTTCGAGCTCGACGCCGTGCTGGAGGTGATGGCAGCCGCCACGGTCCCCGAGAAGGAAATGGGGCAGGTGGTGGCCCGCCTGGGTCGGATCACGGCCATCCAGCGGCTGCTGCTCGACCAGATCGACGTGCTGGAGACGATGACGCCGCTGGACTTCCTGGACTTTCGCGACGAGCTGATCCCCGCCTCGGGATTCCAGAGTGTGCAGTTCCGGCTGATCGAGAACCGGCTGGGCCTGCGGCCCCCGCACCGGTTGCAGATCAGGGGATCGCCGTACCTTCAGGTGCTCAGCGCGGAGCACGCCCGCCAGCTGGAGGCGTCACAGCAGCAGCCCTCGCTCCTCGACCATGTCGAGCGGTGGCTGCGTCGCACCCCCTTCCTCCACGTGGGTGACTACGACTTCTGGCGCTCCTACCAGCATGCGGTCGAGGAGATGCTCGCCAGCGAGCGCCAGGTGATCGAGGCGCACCCCAACCTTGACGACCAGGGCCGAGCCGAGCAGCTCGCGACGCTTGAGCAGGCGGTGGCGAACTTCGCAGCTGTCTTCGATCGCGATCGTTACGACGAGCTGGCCGCCCGCGGCAAACGAAGCCTGTCACACCAGGCGTTCCTCGCCGCGCTGCTGATCAACCTCTACCGCGACGAGCCGATCTTTCAGCTGCCGTTCCGTCTGCTCACCGCGCTGATTGACATCGACGAGGGGTTCACCGCGTGGCGCTACCGGCACGCCCTGCTCGCCCACCGCATGATCGGAGGGCGGATCGGCACCGGCGGCACGGCAGGCCATGCGTACCTGGAGGCCGCCGCGCGCAAGCATCGGGTGTTCCGCGACCTGTTCGACCTACCGACGTACTTCATCCC
This sequence comes from Pseudonocardiales bacterium, assembly GCA_052390495.1. Taxonomy (GTDB): domain Bacteria; phylum Actinomycetota; class Actinomycetes; order Mycobacteriales; family Pseudonocardiaceae. Next base: position 47,425 of record JBQTGW010000255.1, on the reverse strand, counting down.
GCGCTCCGCCCTGCCCACGCTGCCAGCGGAGATAGCCGAGCAAATGGGCTTCCGCTACCGAGGGCAACGTTGAGGCGTTCAGCTTTCGCCGTCCAGGTCGTACACGTCGGTCGCGGGGCTGGCCAGTAACCGCTGCGCCAGCTCCTGCTTCAAGACGGTCAAGCGGCTCTCTTCTGCCGCAGTCCGCCCCTTCTTGCCCACCAGCGCGATGAACTCCTCCCGCATGTATCCCTCGCGCAGGACAGCCGTCACACTGCGCCCCCGGTAACTCAGCCGGAACACGAAGCGCTCACCTGTCGGGCCGCGTTCGGGACGCGCCAGCGCGTCATCGACGACATACCGGCCCTCGGTCACCGCACGGGTGGCCATCTCGAACCCATCACGGGCGCCCGGGCCGGCGAAGGCCGTGTGCACCCCGATCTCCCGCCGCTCCGGCAGGCCGCTTGGATCGAGCAGGGGCAGCACCCGTTCCATCACCTTGAAGGCGTGCGCCACACCCCCGGGGGAGTCTGGGCCGTGGTAGTTCATCAGATCTTCGAACGTGTAGGCCAGGACGCGTCCCTGGTCCACAACCTCGATCACGTTGCGCACCCTGAACTCCTCATTCTCGAGCACTCAATGCCCAGATTCGCGCGGTCCGATCGGCGCTGGCGGTGGCCAGCCAGCGGCCGTCCGGGCTGAAGGCGACCGCGTTGACCTCCTTTTGGTGGGGTCGGCATCGGCCACTCTCGCGAATCCCACGATGGCCTGCGCCCAGTCCCCCGTTTCGAGAGATATGCACGCGTGGGCGTAACGGGTAGCCAGGTCTCGTTCATGGCATGCCTGCTCCAGCTTGGCGGCCAATCTCTAGCTCTAAGTCGAGCGTCGTCATCCTCGCCCTCCGAGCGGATCATCCCGGACACCTCAACCAGTCGCGCATGATCTTAGTGAGCGCCGGTGCCACCGCCTGGCTGGCTAACGCTCAGTCTGGTGCAGGTAGGCGATCATGATGCCCATCACGGTGTCGTCGGGCTCGTGTGCGTGGTAGTAGCTGTCGATCGTGAGGTCGTCGCCGGTTCGCACGGTGCCGATCGGATCGCCGGTGCAGGTGCTCATCGACTGGACGTGGCCCTCGTGGTGCGAGCCGGTGGCGTAACCGGCGACCGATTCGCAGATCTTCTCGTTGCGGGTGGTGTTGGACAGCGTGATGGAGATACCTTGATCATGAACGTGCCCACCAGCGGCGACAATGTCTCCGGTCATGGTGGATTTCCACGTCCAGGTCGTGTGCGACGGGCCTGCCGGAATCGTGTACTGCGAGTCACCGCAGTTGTCGACATCCAGCCACACCGGCGTGACGTCCTTCAGCTGGGCGTTGGCAGCATCGACCCAGTTGATCTTCATGGTGATATAGACCTGCTGTGGTTGCGCGGACATGTTCATCAGCTCGGCTTGCGCCCCGAGCGGCATGTCGCCGAGGTAAAGGCCGTAGCCGGCTGGCAGGTGCGCTCCAGTGCGCTCATTGCCGACGGCAAAGACCCGCTGGCCCGTCAACAAGCCCACACCCTGCCGCCCGCAGGTGATGTCGCTCTTGGCCGGGTCGAATACCACAACATGATGCAACATCGCCCCGGTGTGATGGTTTGCCTGTGACCCATCGGCATACACGACGTCCGGCTCGATGCCGGTGATGTAGCAGTCCCGGCAGGGCATGTCATACGTCGGCGCTGCGTAGATGGCCGTCTGACCGGCATGCCCGCCGTGCCCGCTCTCCCCACCCAGGTATGGCGGGAGTAGCAGCGGGCCATAGCTCACGGTCGTGGTGTGTTCTTCTGGGGCGGCGTCCGCTGGCGGTGCCGCCGCAAACACGATCCCAGGCAGGACGAGCGTGAGGGCCATGACCGCGAGCACGGCAAGCCGACGGCCACCAACGAGAAGAGAAACACCATGCATGACCTGAACCCTTTCAGGGAGGTGGTAACTCATCGTAGCGTGCATTGGTGACTCATGGCCGTAGCTCGGCTGAGCTACGGTCATGCCGGTACTACCGTCGATGAAAGGGTTGGGGCGTGCTGTCCATCGGGCTCGACGAGGCAGGTGCGTGATGACGCTGCTCATGGGCGGGGTCGCCTACGACCCCAAGGTAGTCACGATCTGGCTGGGCTTCCGGGATTGGCTGGCTCGTCACGGCCTGCCGTTCGACTTCGTGTTGTACTCCAACTACGAGCGGCAGGTCGAGGACCTGGTCGAAGGGCGCATCCACGCCGCGTGGAACTCCCCGCTGGCCTGGCTGCGGGCGCAGCGGCTGGCGGCGGCCCGCGGGCGGCAGGTGCGGTCGGTGCTGATGCGCGACACCGACCAGGACCTCACCTCGGTGATCGTGGTCCGGGCCGATGCGCCGCTGCGTACGGTGGCCGATCTCAAGGGCGAAACGGTGGCGGTCGGAGCGGTGGACTCCCCGCAGGCCACCCTGATCCCGCTGGCGCACCTGCGGTCCGCAGGCCTGCAACCCGGGAAGGACTGCACAGTGCGCCGCTTCGATATCGGCGTCGGGCGCCACGGTGACCACATCGGCGGTGAACGGGACGCGGCCCGCGCGTTGCTAGCCGGAGAGGTCGCGGCGGCATGCATGATCGACGGGAACCACCTGCTGTTCGGCCGGGAGGGTACGTTGCCCGCAGGCGCGACCCGGGTACTCGCCCAGACCGCCCGATACGACCACTGCAACATGACAGTGGTCGATACCGCACCGCAGGACCTGGTCGCGCGGTTCGTTGAACTGCTGCTTTCGATGTCCTACGCCGACGCCGAGGTCCGGCCGTTGCTGGACCTGGAGGGCTTGACCGCGTGGCGAGAAGGCCGTGACAACGGGTACGCGGTGTTGGCGACCGCCGTCGAGGAAACCGGCTTCTACGACGCCCAAGGCCGGGTCACGGCACCGGAATACACCCCGTGACCAGCACCGCGGCCCCCCTGCTCGACCTCGAGGAGCTCGGCTTCGAACAGGGGGCACACCTGCTGCTGCGCCGCGGCCTGCAGAATGTGCCGATCGGCGGGCGGTTGCGGGTCGTCGGCCGGGCTCCGCTGCTCGCCGTGCATCTGGCCGCCTGGTGTCGCGGGGAGGGACACACGGTCGAACCGGATACCGGTCTGGTGGTGCGCGGACGCCGTGACGTGGACCGCTGGTCGGGTGCGCAGCGCGCCGGCGGCCCGACGGTCAGTGGAATTCTGGCGCGACCGGCCCCTGATTGGGGATTGGCCGCCCGCGGCGCACTGGTCGAGGCAGGTGGTCCCGCGGTGGCCGGGTTCGACATCGCCGAGCGCGACGTCGTCTGGGCCGATCTCGCACCGCGGCTCTACGCCCGCGCGGCCGCTTCGCAATGGGATCCGGGCACCGCAGTCGACTGGGACGCCGAGATCGACCTGCCCGCCGAGGTGGAAGCGGCGGTCGTGCAGGTGATGACCTACCTGGTGGAGAACGAACAGGCCGCGCTGGTCATCCCGGCACGACTGCTGGCCCGGGTGCACCCGCATTTCCGGGAGGTTCAGCAGTTGCTCGCGGTGCAGGCCGCCGACGAGGCCCGACATATCGAGGTGTTCACCCGCCGCGCGTTGCTGACCGGCACTGAGATGGGCACCTCGACAGTAGGGGGCCGGGCGTCACTGGGCACCTTGCTCACCGAACCCGACTTCTCCCTCGCCTCGTTCCTGCTCTCGGTGCTGGGCGAGGGCAGCTTCCTCAACCTGCTGACTTTTCTCGACCGGTACGCGCCGGACCCGGTGACCAGGCAGGTGACCCGGCTGGCCCGCCAGGACGAGGCCCGGCACGTGGCGTTCGGGGTAGCCCACCTGGAGCACCAGTCCACGCTCGACCCGACGCTGTGCGGCCGACTGCGCACAGCGGTGGAGCGGCGACACGACGCCCTGGTCGACACCTCCGGACTCAACGAAGACGTGTTCGACTCGCTGATGATCCTGGCCGCCGGCTCGTGGACACCGTCCGCGATCGCCCAGGGATACCGGGCCGTTCAGGAACTCCAGCAGGCGATGGACGAGGGCCGCCAGCAACGACTGCTCCGGCTCGGCTTCTCGGCCGACGAGGCCGCCGAACTGTCCGCCCTGCATACCCGCAATTTCATGTAAGCGGTCATGAGTTGCGAGTCAGCACCTGAAAGAACGAATCGACGCGGGACCTGACCCGACGGTCAGGGGACAGCTCTGCCTAACGAGAAAATCTGAAAATATCCTCAGCTTCGTTGAGGTCGGGGGACCGCGGACGAAGGGGCGGGAGCCGGTGACCGTCGAGATCGCCGACGAGATGGCACAGAACTTCAACCGGATGCTGGACCGGTTGGCGGCGATTGTCCGGGCCGAACGGGATTTCGCCCGGGACGCGGCCCATGAGCTGCGGGTTCCGTTGACGGTCTGTTGGGGAAACCTCGGGTTGCTGGCCGAGGGCCTGCTGGACGACGACCCGGCGGACCGGAGCCGCAGGATCGCCGTGACCGTCGAGGAGATCGGACGGATGATGCGGATCGTCGACGGGTTGCGCCTGCTCGCCGAGTCCGCACACACGGACTTCCTGCGGACCGAGCGGATCGAACTGGACGCGTTCGTGGAAGACGTCACCGTGCGGGCGGGCGCGCTGGGCCGACGCCGCTGGCAGGTGGAGGCAACCTCGGGTGAGGTCATCGCCGACCGCCAGCGCCTCATTGCTGCGGTGATGAACCTCGTCGACAACGCGGTGCACCACACCGCCGACGGCGACGAGATCGCCATCGGCACCAGGACAAAGGGACCCGAGGTGCGGATCTGGGTGCGCGACGGCGGCCGCGGCATCCCAGCGGCCGACCAGGACCTGATCTTCGATCGACTCCGGCGCGGCACGGGAGCGGCCGAACACTATCGGGGTTCCGGGTTGGGGCTGGCGATCGTGAGAGCGATAGCCGAGGCGCACGGCGGCCGGGTCGAGCTGCGCAGCCGAGTTGACCAAGGCTCGACGTTCACCGTAGTGCTGCCCCGGTACCCGGCGGGAGGGCAGCGAGGATGGCCAGGATCCTGATCGCCGAGGACGACGAGCTCGTCGCATCGTTCCTGGAGCGGGGGTTGCGCGCCAAGGGCATGAGCACCTTCGTCGCAGGCGACGGCGAGCTGGCGGAGCGGCTGAGCCTCTCCGACGCCTTCGACCTGCTGATCCTCGACCTCGGGCTGCCCCGGCGGGCCGGGTTCCACCTGCTCCAGGAGCTGCGGGCGCGCGGCAAGCGGTTACCGGTGATCGTGCTGACCGGCCAACCGGAGCGCTGGGACGCGGTCGACTGTCTCGAGGGCGGGGCCGACGACTACATGACCAAGCCCTTCGCGTTCCCCGAGCTGTTCGCGCGGGTGCGGCTGCGGCTCCGGGAGCCCGCGACGGCAGAAGCGTTCGTGCTGTCCGTCGGGACCGTGCGGCTGGATCTGCGGACCCGGCGGGCGACAAGCGATGGCCGCGAGGTCGAGCTGACCGGTCGCGAGTTCGCGATGCTCGAGACGTTCCTGCGGCACGGCGACCAGGTGCTTAGCCGCTCCCAGCTGCTCGCGCACGTCTGGGGTTACGACCACGACCCGGGTACGAACCTCGTCGGGATGTACGTCAGCGTCCTACGCCGCAAGCTTGGGCCGTCGGTGATCGAGACCGTGCGCGGCGCAGGCTATCGACTCAGCGGCCGGCCAGCCACCGCCGCCGCCTCATAAACGGATCTTTACGCGGACCCGGTCCTGGTTCAGACCCTCCCTCGTCACAGTGGGGCATGTTCCGACCACACGATGGAGGCTCCCCATGCCCGCTCGATCTCTCCCTGCGCCACACAGGCTGGCAGGCGCCGCCACGGCGCTCGCCGGTGCGACGTTGACCAGCGTCCTGCTCGCGCCACCTGCCCACGCCGCGCCCGCCTGCGGCGCAGTGCTCACCATGAACACCAAACTCACCTCCGACCTGCTCGATTGCCCCGACGACGGCCTCGTCATCGGGGCCAGTGGCATCACAGTTGACCTCAACGGCCATACCATCGACGGCGTCGGCCTCGGCGTCGGCATCCGCAACGACGGTTTCGGTGACGTGACGATCACGAACTCGGCCGCGACGGCCGCGACGATCAAGGAGTTTGACTATGGCCTGCAGCTGAACAGCGGCACCCTGCGTAACGTCGTACAACAGCTGACCATCGAGCTCAACGAGCTGGCCGGAGTACAGCTGAACAACGCCGACACCAACCAGATCCGCAACAACACGATCCGGACTCAGGCCCGCGAGGGCGTCTTCCTCGGTGGCGGGTCCGACGGCAACGCCGTGCTGAGCAACCAGATCACCGGCAATGGCGGGGAGGGCATCCAGGTCGAGGGCTCGGCCAACAACCGGATCGAGTTCAACACCGTCGCCAACGGCGGTGACCGGGGCGTGGTGTTCTCCGGTTCCAGCAGCAACCATGTGCTGTCCAACACCGTGACCAACAACAGCGACGGCGGGGTCGTGCTGCTGCTGGCCTCGAACGGCAACACGCTGCGCGGAAACACGGTCACCCGTTCGCAGGACGCCTCGTTCGTGATCAGCGGCTCGAACGCGAACCTCGTCGAGTCCAACACTGTGACCGACAACGGTGACGCCGGGATCTCCGTCCTCGAAGCCGACAACACCCGCATCCTCACTAACACTGCGCACCGCAACAGCGACAGCGGCATCGCAGTGCAGGACGCCTTGAACACCGAAATCCGCGGCAACGACGTCCGATTCAACCCCGGCGGCATCGACCTGAGCTTCACCATCGGCGGCGAGGTGGCGAACAATGTGGCCACCGACGTCACCGGGAACGGGATGAGGCTGACGGACGTGCTCGGCGCCAAGGTGCTGAACAACACCGTCAGCAGCAACCAGGCCGACGGGATCTACCTGGTCAGCGCGGCCGCGACCGGCGCAGGCGTGTTGCTCAGAGGCAACACCGCGAGCTCCAACCTGGCCAACGGGATCCAGGTGGCCAGCGGCGGGCACACCGTGACCGCGAACCGGACCAACAACAACGCCGCCTGGGGGATCCTCGCCGCACCCGGCACGATCGACGGTGGCGGCAACACCGCCACCGGCAACGGCCAGCCGACCCAGTGCTCCGGCGTGGTGTGCACAACCCCGACACTGTGAGCAGCAGGCACTGCCTCGCTGCCCTCGTCCTCCTGCTCGGCGGTGTTACCCGGTGGTGGCTGGTGACGCGCCTTCGCAGGAGGACGGCCGTACTGTGGGAGTAGCGTGGTCCTTGGCGCCTTGCTGCGCGGAGCGTGCAAGATCAACGGCAGGCTGGTAGTGGCCAAGGAAGTTAGCCTGGTGAGACATTCCACAAAGAATCCGGCCGCAAAGATGTCGACATCGGTCACCGCGACTCGACGCCAGCAGCTGGCGCCGTTGCGGCCGCCGGTTCAGCCGCATGCCGCGGCTCTGTGGAGGGCACCGCCTCGTCCTGGGGACCTGGCGCGAACAGCGCGCACACCACAGCCATCAACACGTAACCCAGCGCGACCTGCGGTTCGGCAGCCCATTGCACCTGCTCGCCGTGGATCAGCCCGATGAACGACAGCCCGGCCCCAGCAAGGCAGTAACCAGCTGCCCACAGGAACTTCTTGTCAATCATGAAAGCGACGATCGCGCCAAGCACCATGCCCGCCAGGATCGCGCCGCCACCGAGCAACGCCAGCCCGTGGTAGACCACCCCCGCGGCGCCCAGCGCATCCTCGCCGACCTCATCGGCGGTGGTGCCCGCAGCGATCAGCACATTGTCCATCTGGCCCACCGCCCAGGCCGCGATATTGGGAATGATCGCGACCACCACCGCGACGGCGTGCAGCTTGGGCACCACCTGAAACGCCTGGGCGCCGATGAGCATCCCGATGTACAACAAGATCGGCACGATCGCGGGTATCGGCAGCAACGCCCCGAGCAGCGCGAACAACCCCAGGAAGCACATCAGCGCGATCACCACGCCCGACGCCAGCGAATACGTGGTGCGCCCGCCTGCCTCCTTCCAGCCGGGATGGCCGATGTAGACGGCGGGCGGGAAAGGGCTGCCCAGGGCGGCACCGACCACCGCACCGGTTCCGTCGGCAAGCAGCACGCTGCGCAGGTTGTAGTTGTCCCCCGCCGCCGCGGCGCTCTCCACGTTGGTCATCCCCTCGGTGAAGTTGTAGATGCCGAGTGGGATCGCGGTGGCCAACAGCGGAGCGATATTGGCCAGGCCGTCGAACAGCAGCGAGAAGTTGAGCGTCGGCAGTCCGATCGCGATATTGCCTGCCGCCGTCACCACGTCGGGCGGCGACATATACCCACCGATCCATCCGATCGCGGTGCCGACCAGCAATGCGGCCAGCCCGATCGGGATATTCCCCGGCAACTTTCTGCCACTGAAGAAGCCGATCACGATGATCGCAAACACGGGCAGTGCGATCCAGGCCGCCTCCCACATCTGCGCGGCCGGCCGCATGGAGATAAATGCGATCGAGATCCCCGCCAGGGTACCGAGCAGCGCCGCCCTCGGCGTGATCTTGCGGATGTAGGGGCCGACAAACGCCCCGATCAGCACGATCAAACCGATGATGAACGACCACGCCAGCCCGGCCGTCCAGGCCCGGATCGGGTCGTTCGTCTCCAGGTAGACCGGCAGCATGATCACGAACGTGACGATGAACATGTGCGGCACGCTGGGCCCATAGGGCATTGCGCAGACGTCGGCGCGGTTCTCCCGCCGCGCCAGCCGGCGGGCCAGATAGGTGTAGTAGCCATTGCCGATCAGCAACTGGATACCCAGCGCAGGCAGGATGATCCCGAAGACGTCGGAACCGGGGATCTGCACCACCGCGACGCACAGTGAGGTCAGCACCAGGACGTTGACCAGCACGTTGAAGCCGAGCCCGAACGCGGCATTGAGGTCACCGCTGACCCACCACGGCAATCGCAGCTCCGTCTTGCTGCTCCCACCTTCGTTGCTCTTTCGCCACGGCAACATATGATCAACTCCGTTCCCGCTCGGCCGCCGCGCCCACCGCGGCTGAACTGATCTCCTGCAGTACTGCTAGATAGCCGGACGATGGTGCGATCCAGCCGAAGATGCCGCCCTGGGCAGCGATCATGGCCAGGCCGACGCGCTGGAACTCGGGGAAGTAGGAGCCGACACAGTCGGAGAGCACCAGGCACTCATAACCGCGGTCGTTGGCCTCGCGGACGGTGGTGTGCACACACACCTCGGTGGTCACGCCGGTGACGACCAGGCTGGTGATCCCGGCCGCGACCAGCCGCTGCCCCAGATCGGTGCCGGTGAACGAGCCCTTACCCGGCTTGTCGATGACCATCTCGCCGGGTAACGGGGAAAGTTCGTCGATGATGTCGTGGCCGTATTCGCCGCGGACCAGGATCCGGCCCTTCGGCCCGAGATCACCGATTCGCAGCGTCGGGTTGCCGCGGCCCAGCTTGGCGGGCGGGCAGTCGGACAGGTCGGGAAGATGCCCCTCCCTGGTGTGGATCACCATGAGGCCGACCGCTCTGGTGGCGGCCAGCACCGCCTGCAGCGGGGGGACGACGGCACGCAGCAGGCTGACGTCGTTGCCGAGGGTCTCGCCGAATCCACCGGGCTCGACGAAATCTCGTTGCATGTCGATGATGACCAGCGCGGTGCACTCCGGGTGAAACCTGAACGGGCCAGGCTCTGCGGCCACGGTGAGCTGCCCGGGGGCGGTCATCGGGGGCTGCCCGACGTGGTGGCGTCGATCACTGCGTCCGCGGTCGCGACACAGCCGAACACCCCGCCCTGCATGGTCACCATGTGCAGAGCGGCCAGATGGTTGCCCGGATCGGTGGCGCCGGTGCAGTCGGAGAGGACCACGCATTCGTAGCCTCGGTCGTTGGCCTCACGCATCGTGGTGTGCACGCACACGTCGGTGGTGATCCCGATCAGGATGAGGTGCGTGATGGCTTTGGTACGCAGCACCAGATCGAGTTCGGTGGCGTAGAAGGCACCCTTGCCCGGCTTGTCGATCAGCACCTCACCGGGAATCGGCGCCACCTCCGGCACGATCTCCCAGCCCGGTTCGCCGCGCACCAGGATGCGGCCCTGCGGTCCAGGACCACCGATCTCCGCGCCGATCTGCGCCGATCGCCAGCGTTTGTTGGCAGGCAGGTCGGACAGGTCGGGGGTGTGGCCCTCCCGGGTGTGGATCACCTGCAGCCCCGTCGCACGGGCGTGCGCCATGATCTTCGCTGCACCTGGCAAGCCAGCCCGGGTCAGGCCGATGTCATAGCCCATCCGGTCGACGTAGCCGTCCGGGCCGCAGAAGTCGATCTGCCAGTCGATCGAGATGAGCGCGACCTTCTCGGCGGGTACCGAACCGTCGTAGGGCCAGAGGTAGGGCTCGGCCTTGACCGGACCGATGCGCATGACACGCTGCTGAACAGACATGATCCCCCACTCCTAGAGATCGGCGGCGACGGACAGCAAGAGGTCATCGGAGAAGGCCGGTCCGATCAGGGTCATCCCCGCCGGGCGGCCGTCTGCGGTCAGACCGGCCGGTACCGCGACGGCAGCCAGATCGAGCAGGTTGACGAACTGGGTGTAGCGGCCGAGTACGAGATTGCGCTCGATCGGCTCCTCGGCGATCTCGGCGTGGGTGAAGGTGGTCGGCGTGGTAGGCAGCAGCAGGAGGTCGGCCCGCTGCCACAACTGCGCGGTCCAGGCCCGCAACTCCTGCAGTCGGTGCATGGCGCGGAACACCGAGACCGCGTCGTAGCGCCGCCCACTCTCCAGCACTGTGCGGGTCACCGGCAGGACCGCAGCCGGCTGACTGCGCAAGAACGAAGCCAGGCCGGTCAGCCGCTCGGCCACCCACGGACCCCGGTAGAGCAGATCGCCCGCCTCCAGCAGCGGGCCGATGGTCGTCTCGACGACGACCCCACGCTGATCAGCCCGCCCGCACGCCGCGTCGAAGGCGGCCCGCATGCCGCTGTCACCCTCGAAGTCGAGCTCCGCAGTCGCTGGCAGCGCGATCCGCAGGGGCGCTGTCATGCCTGGCGGCGGCCGTGTCGCGCCTTGCCGTGGCGGGGCCGGGGTGGTGCGCGACCACGGGTCGGCCGGGTCAGGCCCAGCGAGGACGTCGAGCACCATTGCGCCGTCGGCCACATCGGCGGTGAACACGCTCACGCAGTCCAGGGACCGGCAGGCAGGCACCACGCCGGAGGCGCCGACCAGGCCACGGGTCGGTTTGATGCCGACGATTCCGTTCAGCGCCGCCGGAACCCGTCCGGACCCGGCGGTATCGGTGCCCAGCGCGAAGGACACCAGCCCGGCGGCGACGGCGACCGCTGAACCTGAGCTGGAACCGCCGGAGATCATCCCGCCGCCGAAGACGCTTTCACAGGCGCCGTAGGGTGATCGGGTACCGGTCAGGCCGGTGGCGAACTGGTCGAGGTTGGTTTTGCCAACCACGATCGCCCCGGCGTCGAGCAGCCGCCGGACGGCACCGGCGTCGACCTTCGGCTGGTAGGAGAAGGCCGGGCAACCGGCGGTGGTGGGCAGCCCGGCGACATCGATGTTGTCCTTCACCGCGCAGGGCACCCCGAACAGCGGCAGCCCGCTGAGGTCCCCACCCCGCTCGTCGCACAGCCGCTCGAGCTCGGCAGCGCGGGCGCGCAACTGCTCGTCAGACCAGCGCGAGATCCACACCGCGTCATCACCCCGACGAGCGATGCGATCAAGGAGGAGCTCGACGACTTCCCTCGGTCGTTCACCAGCTGCGTATGCACGCCACAGCTCAGTAGCCCCGAAAGAGTGATCTATCACCCGATCTGATGGTTCTGACGTGCTGATTCGCATTCGTCGATTGTCGACAGTCACGTGTCAGTCACTGGTCGGAACTGTTACATCCAAGTTAGCTGGTGTTCTCAGGGTAGGAATCGGCGTGCATACCGCTCCACGGAAACGGGTACCGGACTGCCGTGCGCAACGACGACGAAGCAGTCTGGATCATGGTGTTCGCTCCCGCCCCCGAGCTCACCGTGACCGTGGAGGATCGCAGCGGCGTGCCCGACTTACATGTGCACGCGGGGAGCCAAGGTGTGTGGCAGGCAAGAATGATCGCCTCCCTTGGCGTACGAGTGAGTCTGGTCGCGCCGGGTCACTGCGCCGCTGCCTGACGACCCGGAGCCGGGCACCGACGCCGCTGCGCTGGCGGCCGGGCACCCCACGGTCAGCGAGCTGCGTCCGGTCGAGGACGCCCACCCCACCGCGCTGCCCAGGTTCCTGCCGCAGCTGCCCCGCACCGGCCAGGCCCCCTGAATGGCACGCAAGCACACCCGCTGGAGCCCCGACTGCGCCGACCTCAGCTCGAGCGAACCAAGTAAGCACGGTTCGCTCGAGCTGAGGTCGGCGCAGCGGACAAACCGTCGCAGCGACGAATTATCTACTCTTCTTTCTCCGGCACTCGGACGCCTGCTCCCTGCCCACTCTCCGTGACGTTGTCGTTCTCCTCATTGGTAGGGCTTTGATCTCCCAGGGGGACACCCGGCTGTCCCGGCTCCCCCAACCTTTCGGTGTCATAGGACACGTTTGCAGAACTGGCGCCCTCGGGGTCTGGCATCTCCGCCATGTCTGAGTCTCCTCTCGAGCCCTTGTGCCGTTAGCTGCTGGCTGTTGCGTGATTACCCAACGTGAGAGGACGGCAAACATGCACTTGCAACCGTCCGCACTGGAGGACGATGCAGCGGCGGATTCAGGAGCACTTCCCCTGTGCCATTGTTATCAGGTGGTGCGATCTTTGCCATCCCGGCTGCTGACGTGGTCACTCGGCGCTGTTCTACTCGCGAGCATGGTGGGCTGCGGCGCGACACCGGGACCGTCCTCGCCCACCCCGCCAACCCCCCCGTCTGCTCCTCCCCTGGCGGCTACATCCGCTCCCCTAAGCCATTCCAGTCTGCTGAGCCCGACCAGTCAGACACCGCCACCGCGGCCGGTCTGGACAGTAGGAGCGCATCCACTGCCGTTGCGCCCAGACGGATTCGGTGTCGTGCTGCCCACTCCCGCGGTACTCGTCGATCGGATGCTGCCCACCGCTGATCTGCTGCCCCCACCCGCCTCGGGCTCCTTCGAGTCGACGATCACACCGGTACCCGCGCAGGCGCTGGCCCGCAGCACCTGGCAGCCCGCCTGCCCGGTATCTTCCAGTCAGCTGCGCTACCTCACGATGTCCTTCCACGGTTTCGACGGCCGGGTACACACCGGGGAGATGCTGGTGAACGCCGATGCCGCCGAGACCGTGGTAAGCGTCTTCGAGCGGCTGTTCACCGCCCGCTTCCCGATCGAGGAGATGCGGGTGGTCGACGCACCGGAATTGACCCTGCCACCCACCGGCGACGGCAACAACACCTCGGCCTTCGAATGCCGCCCGGCCCGGGGCCAGACCCGCTGGTCCGCCCACGCCTACGGACTGGCCATCGACCTCAACCCCTTCCACAACCCCTACCGCCGCGCCGATCTGGTACTGCCCGAATTGGCATCGGCCTACCTCGCCCGGGATCGAATACGGCCGGGGATGGTGCTCGACGGCGGCCCCGCGGTGTCCGCGTTCGACGCGGCAGGCTGGACCTGGGGCGGGCGATGGACCACGCCCACCGACCCGATGCACTTCTCCGCCACAGGCTCGTAAGCGCCTCAATGCACGACTCACCGATTCATCGCCCCAACTACCAGGCTGCGGTTGTCGCCGTCCGCTCAGCGGCCCCCTGAGGGCGGGTCGATCGGATGCAGCACGACAACGCCGAGACCACCCTCGTGGATCTCGGCTGTCAGGTACGTGGCCACCGGCTGGCGCCGCCGATCGGTGGGCGAGCCAGGGTTGAGCAATCGCATACCACCCGGCGTCACGCTGTCCACGGGATGTGGCTGTGACCGAAGACCAGAACATCACACCCGGGGAAACGAACATCGCAGCGACGTTCCCGGCCAGCCGCCGGGCCGGTGTCATGCACCACAGCCAGCCATACCCCACCCAGCTCCACCCGAGCGAACTCCGGAAGCCGAGCCCGCAGGCACGCACCGTCGTTATTGCCGTACACCCCCACCAGCCGCGCCGCCCGCACCTGGATCGCCTCAAGCAGCCCCACCTCGACCCAGTCACCGGCATGCACCACCACATCGGCGACGTCGATGGCTCGCCACAGCGACTCGGGCAGATCACGGGCAAGCCTCGGAACATGGGTATCTGCCGTCAGCACCAATCTCACACCGGCACATGCTGCCGTATCACGCAGGTCGTCGAGACCGCCTGTTCGGCCAAGGTACGCGATACGGGTGCTGGTGGCTCTCCGCCAGCGGCGAGCAAGTTCAAGTTAGTCATTCCGCTTGTTGTGGACGAGACGTAGTGCTTTTTCACCGTCCGTTCAGTTGCGGAGCAGCCGGATCACCGCAGCCTCCACGGCGGCCCGGACGTCGTCATCGGACAGGTCGGCTGAGCTCGGCGCTGTGCCGCCCCGCCGGAGCAGCGCGGGGAGCACGGTGCGCCCCTGCTCGAACCGCTCGATCAGCTTGGGATCCACATAGGACGCCCGGGCAACCGCCGGCGTATTGCCCAGATGGCCGGCCACCTCACGCATCGCGGCGCTCACCTGCCTGGCCTGGGCGTGCGGCGTGTCCGGCACGCCGTCAGCCGCCTGAACGGCCAGCGCCGCGGCGGCGAGCACGGTGGCGTTCCAGGTACGCAGGTCCTTGCACGTGTAGCGACGTCCGGCGAGCTCCTTGACGGCTATACCGAAGGCGGAGTTCAGGAGCCGGTGATGCCGTGGCCGGGGGCGAGGATTGCGTGTGGGTCGAATTCCGCCTTGGCGGCAAGCAGTTGCGGCCAGCGCGGCCCGAAGTGGGCCCGCCAGTCGGCGGGTGACATGGGCAGGGTGTTCACCGGGTAGGCAAGCCCGCCGTGCGCGGTGGCGTAGTCGTAGATGGCCCGGTTCGCCTCGATCAGCGTGGTGACGGCGGCAGGGTCGTCAGCACTCGCGGTGCGCAGAATGGCGAGCAACCAGACGAGATCCGAGTCGGGCACCCGCACCAGCGGTGCCCGCAGCCGGTCGGTGCGCACCGGGTAGAGGATCACCAGCCCGGAGTTGCCCAGATCAGCTGCGGTGAGTCCGGCAAGCACCGCGCCGACGACGTGCGCGGTGGTGGCTTCGGGCAGGAAGACGTTGAGCCAGACATGCGGGTGCAACCACTCACCGCTGGCCCGCAACGCCGCCTCGCCGGGAGCCATCCGATGCTGGAACTCCCGATAAGAGACGTCCTCGACGTCGTCGCGTTCGTAGCTCAACCCGCCGGGCAGCCCGGGCGCCGCAGGTGACGGGTCAAAGGTGGCGGCCTCAAGCAGGTAGTGCCACCCCGAAGGCTCGGCTGTACCGATCTGAGCTGGCACGATCTGAACTGGCACGATCTGAACTGGCACGATCTGACCCTCGAGGTAGTCGAACCGGTCGGCCAGCACGAGCTCACGTTGATCAGCGAGGTATCTCGCGAGGTTCCGGTAATACAGTCGGTACCAGCGGACCCGGGTCGGGGCGGACGTCAGCCGCAGAGTGACGCTGGTGATGATGCCGCACTGCCCCAGCCCGGCCCGCACCGCGTCGAACAACCGCCGGTTCCGTTCCCGAGAGCAGGTCACCACCTGACCACGTCCGGTCACCACGGTCAGCTCCTCGACCCCGTCGACCTGCATCCCATGACGGTGGGTAGTGCCGCCAATCCCGCCGACCGTCAGCGTCCCGCCGAGCGTGGTGTGCAGGTAGTCGGTCAACACCGATGGGGTGCACCCATGGGCAAGCGCGACGTCCAAGATCTCGCTCCAGCGCACACCGGCCTGTGCGGTGACCCGGCCCGCCTGCACCTCACCCACGTGATTGAGGCGGGTCATGTCGATCACGATGCCGCCCGGGGCCTGGGCCTGCCCATACGTCGAGTGCCCGGCGCCGCGCGCCGCGACTCTCAGCCCAGCCTCGCAAGCGAACGCCACGACGGCGGCCACGTCGTCCGCCCCACCCGGACGCAGCACCGCACGCGGGCGGTGTGCCACGACATGACCGAAGTCCTCAGCCGCCCACCGCACACTGTCCCCTTCGCACGTCAGCGCGCCCGACAGCACCGGTAGCCGCACCGCACCCGGACTGTCCACCGGCGCCCAGGTGCGGGTACACGGATCAAAAGCTTCCGGTCTCATCTCCAGCTACCCTACGATCGAACCAATTCGGCACGACGACCGGACACCGCGTCGTCGTCGGACGATGGCCGGTGCCGAGTTTCGGGCACCCACACGAGTTCTGGCACCCCACACGGTACAAGGTCAGATGTCGGTGACCAGCTTGACAAGCTGCCCGGTAACCGCGGCAACGGTCTCGAAATCGTGATCGTCGCACAGCACCGTGAGCCGCTCACGTTCTGCGACTGCGGCGATGAGCAGGTCAACGGGACCGGCGAAGCGATGCTTCCCGGTCTCGGTGAGCACCTGCTGAACCTCGTGAGCGCGCTCCCAGGCATTGTCACCCATCGGCACCCAGCCGAACAGGTCTCGCAGCAACCGCTGTTTGTCCAATCGATCCGCGACCGAGCGCGCGGAATAAAGAAACTCCAACTCGACAACCGGACAGGTCGCGATGACACCGGCGGCCAACTGGTCCGACCATGCCTGTCGTAGTTTATCTTGCAAGATCCGGAATATGCCCGAGGTGTCGATCAGGTAGAGAGCCGGGGTCATCCGCGGTAGGCCGCCTTGTTGCCGAGGAACTCATCGAAGTCCCCACGGTCGGCCATCTCACCGAGCCTGGCCAACGCTCGAAGCCGCACGAGCCGCTGACCCACCTCGCGCAGCGCTGCGTTCACGGTTTCCTTCTTAGTCTTGGTTCCCAGGACTTCAGCGGCTATCGCCAGGGCCTCCTGGTCGATCTCGATCGGGGTCTTCACCATGGTCATGACTCAACCTCCTTCGGTCGGCCACAACAAGGACATCATAGATATCCAGTGTGGATATCTGAGAGATCTTAGGTGCAGGCGACAGCCACACGGCCTGCAGCATCCGCAGGATGCCCGCCGCAATCGGCTCCTAGTGTCTCTGCTGGCTCGCCGACTGGTCGAGCTGCTGGTGCTGCGTGCTCGGACCGACGCGAGCACAGACGTCGACATCGTGGTGCTTCGCGCTGAGGCCAGCGTTTTGCGCTGCCAGGCCCGTAGCGCGTCAGAATGGCTTCACCGATCCTGACCTGGTACGTCCAGCAG
Source organism: Pseudonocardiales bacterium (assembly GCA_052390495.1). Taxonomy (GTDB): domain Bacteria; phylum Actinomycetota; class Actinomycetes; order Mycobacteriales; family Pseudonocardiaceae. The sequence continues at coordinate 30,140 of JBQTGW010000255.1, read as the reverse complement.
GCGAGATCCGATCGAGCAGCCGCAAGCGCCTGGACGAGCTCGGAGTGGGCCAACAGGACCCGCTCGATCAAGGCGGGCCATCGGTCGGGTCAGGATCCTGCAGCGAAACCCGCTCGGCGTGATCGGGTGGTACGCAGCGCTCCTCGCGCACCACCCGGGTGACCCAGCGGTAGACCAGGCCCAGGTGGGCCACCAAGTCACCCAGTGTCCAGCCCGGGCAACTCGGGATCGGCGCAGCCAGGTCTCGGCTGTGAGCAGTCACGGCAAACAGGGCACCTTCGTCTGCGAGGACGGCAAGACGTTCGTCGTCGTCGAGCAAGTCGACTGCGCCTTCGGTGCGCGTTCGCGACACGGTGGCCCTCCGCCCCGTCACCCCGGGGCCAATTCCCTCCGACGTGCTTGCGGTGGCCTCGCGACTGGACTTCCTCACTATGGCTGAAAGCCTGGCCGTGGTCGCCCGCGACGCCGGAAAGGAGAGTACCCACTCCTTGCCACTCTCAACATATAGCGCACTGGGGGGCTTGCGGCAAGACCCGGGTCGTGCCGCAGAATCGCCGACCGAGGCCAGAATCTACGGAAATGGGAGTTGCGAAATGCGTGTGTTGTTGTCGACGTGTGGGGGACGCGGTGACGTCGAACCGCTGGTGGCACTCGCGGTGCAGTTGCGGGCACTCGGCGCCCAGGTGCGGGTGTGCGCACCGCCGGACTGCGCTGAGCGGCTGGCCGAGGTCGGCGTACCGCTGGTGCCGGTCGGCCAGCCGGTGCGCTCGCTGCTGCACGGGGCGACGCCGCCGTCGGCGGCGGACGTGCCCCGGCTCGCGGCCGAGGTGATCGCCACACAGTTCGACAAGGTCCCGGCGCCAGCCGAGGGATGTGATGCGCTGGTGACGACCGGCCTGCTGTCGGCCGCGGCCGGGGCGCGCTCGGTGGCCGAGAAACTGGGCATCCGTTACCTGTACGCCGCCTACTGCCCAATCTTTGTGCCGTCGCCGCACCACCCGCCGCCGCCATCTCCGGGCCCGCCGCTCCCACCGGAGGTGACCGACAACCGGGTGCTGTGGAACCTGAACGCCCAGAGCTACCACGCGCTGTTCGGCGCGGCGCTCAACACCCAGCGAGCGTCGATCGGCTTGTCACCGGTGGACAACGTCTACGACTACGGCTTCACCGACCACCCCTGGCTGGCCGCGGACCCGACCCTGGCCCCCTGGCAGGAAACGACGGATCTCGACGTCGTGCAAACCGGCGCGTGGATCCTGCCCGACGAACGACCACTTCCAGCCGAGCTGGTGGCGTTCCTGGACGCCGGCACACCACCGGTGTACGTGGGCTTCGGCAGCATGCGCGCCCCGAAGGACGTCGCCCGGGTGGCCATCGAGGCGATCCGCGCGCAGGGCCGCCGCGCACTCATCGCCCATGGCTGGGCCGACCTGGCCCTGATCGACGACCGCGACGACTGCTTCGCCGTCGGCGAGGTCAACCAGCAGGCACTGTTCGCCCGGGTGGCCGCCGTCGTGCACCACGGCGGCGCGGGCACCACGACCACGGCCGCCCGGGCCGGCACGCCCCAGGTGGTGGTACCCCAGATGGCGGACCAGCCGTACTGGGCCGGCCGGGTGGCCGAGCTGGGCATCGGCGCGGCACACGACGGTCCGGCTCCGACCTTCGAGTCCCTGTCGGCCGCGCTCAGGACGGCCCTGACCCCAGAGACCCGCGCACGAGCGACCGCCGTGGCCGCCGCGATCCGCATCGACGGAGCCACGGTGGCCGCGACGCTGCTGCTCGACGCAATCACCCGAGAAAGGCCGCCAGCGTCCGCGTGAACCACGCGGGATCGTCGAACCAGGGAATGTGCTCTTCCAATCCAATCTAATCTGAGGAGCAGCCGCTACACGCCGTGCAGGCGCCTCAACCACTCGTGCCAGCCAGGTTGCAAGGGGGCTGCTCGGTCAGCCACCTCGGCAACAAGCCTCTCCGCTGTCTCGTGGGGCGTCAGAGCCGACGTGTCGAACCACCAGCCGGCGTCAGCGAACTCGCGGTTCATGTCCGCGTCGAGGCGCTCGTAGCCATCGAAGTCGAACCGATCCTCCGGGGGTCGTTTCGCATTCCGGTGTCGGCAAACCTCGATCCCCGGAGCGAGGGTCACCAGACGCACCGGGCGGGGCGACAACAGGGCGAGGAAGAAGTCCAGTTCGGCTCGATCGGCCAGAACCGTGTCCATGAACACGGTGAAGCCAAAGTCGACGAAGTTGTTGGCCAGCGCGCACATGTTGCGATTGCAGAGCTCGTCATGTCGCAGCGCTTCCTCGGCCGGCTTGCCCATGAACCAGACGAACCCACTGCGGATCATCATGCAGACGTCGTCCCCGCCCACCACGGCCGCCCGAGGCAACAGGCGCGCAGCCAGTGACGCCACCGTTGATTTCCCCGCGCCCGGCATCCCGGACAAGATCACGCACCCAGACAGGACCTCGACGGTCACAGTAGGGATGCTTCCACGACGCCAATCCCTCGGCCACGCATTTACGTACCGGCTGCCCCGATCCATCGGACAGCCGCCTGGCAGCTGTAACGCCCCCGGTAATCCGCCGAGCCAGCCGCGGTAATCGACCCGGTCTCGAAGCCGCTGTATTGCCTGGTCAGACTTCGAGGAGGTGAACCGGTACCTGATCGAGAAGATCATCGCGATCGGGGTCCGCTACGACTTCGGCGAGGGGCATGAACTGCTCGGCAGGCGGCTGCGGGACGTGGGGCTGAAGCGGGAGCGCCTCTACGAGCTGATGCACGCCGGCCGCGGGCTACTGCTCGACCAAACCGGCCGGCTCTCGGTGGCGGGCTGGGCGGATCGGGTCGACCACGTCGTCGACATCAGCGAGGAACTGGACGTGCCCGCGGCGCTGCTGCGGCCGGACGGCCACGTGGCGTGGGTCGGTGAAGATCAGCAAGACCTGCTCAGCCGACTGCCGAAGTGGTTCGGCGCGCCCGTCGGCTGAGCGCGCAGTTGTGGCCCGAGAGGGAATACCCCCCGAAACAAACTTCGGTTCAAACGCTATGAGGTGCCTGTGTCGACTCAGGGGTACGAAGACGAACTGCGGTCCGAGCGGAGCTACGTGGCCGGGCTCTACGCGCGGCTCGACGCCGAGCGCGCGCGAGTGAAAGGCGAGTTCAACGCGGCGTTGCGGGGAACCGGCGGGACACCCATGGAACGGGACGTCCAAGTGCGCGCGTCGGCCAAAGAGGTCAAACGGCTGGAAGTCGCGGACAATGGGCTGTGTTTCGGCCGGTTGGACACCCTTTCGGGCGAACATTCGTACATCGGCCGGATCGGCCTTTTCGACGAGGAGAACGAGTACGAACCGGTGTTGCTGGACTGGCGGGCGCCGGCGTCACGCGCGTTCTACGTCGCCACCGCCGCGACCCCGGAGAACATGCGTCGGCGTCGGCAGTTCCACACCCGCGGGCGTCACGTGGTCGATTTCACCGGCAAGGAGCCGATGACGGGTCCACAGCGCAGTTATCTGCAGACGCTCGCGCAGGAAGCCGGCGAAGATGTTCCTGAAGCACTAACCAAGGCCGACGCGTCCCGCCTCATCGACCGGCTCCAGCAGAAAACCGGCCGCGGACGGTAAAGCAGACTGAGCACACCAGGCAGGTATCTGCGACGGCGCCAGCCCGCGACATCCATGGTCGCCCCCGTCGGCTCGGCGTGTGACGTGCCCACCGCACACTGTCCCCATCACACATCAGCTCGCCGTACAGCCCCGGTAGCCGGACTGTCAAGCGGCAGCCAGATGCGGGTGCGCGGATCAAAGCTTCAGGTCTGATGGCCAGCTACCCTACGGCTGGAGTTTGTGAACCCCTCAAGCCCAGCTCGTGACGTTAAGCGTGCCTGCCCAGTCTGCTAGCCGCTTGCCCGGCAACCTGAATAGACTTACCCTGTGGTGAACCGCAGAATGCGACCGAGCCAGGTTCTGACCCTGGTCAGACGGCTGGCCCGCCAGCACGACCTGACCGTGGCCGAACTCCCCGGGCGAGGTAAAGGATCACACCGCATGTACCAGCTGCTCGACGACGCGGGCACCGAACTAGCCCGGTACGGCCTCACCGATCACCCCCGGGACCTGTCGTGGAGCCTATTGCGCGCAGTGGAGGACGGCCTCGCCCCCTGGCTCGGGCAGAACTGGACGGAGAAGAAGCGATGACCACCGCCTACGACGTGACCGTCACCCGCGACGACAACCTGTGGGTGGCCACCGTGCATGGTCTTCCTCCGCACCTCATCGGCGTCACCGACGTCGAGAACTTCGCCGACCTCGACGTTGAGGTACGCGATGTGATCGCGGGGCTCACCGACACTGATCCGGACGACTTCGCGATCAACTGGCGCTACGAGGTCAACGGCCACGACGTCACCGACCAGTTCCACCGCTTCCTCGCCGTCGAGTCCGAACTGCGGGAGCAAATGCAACGGGCACAGGAACTACAGCGGGCACGGGACGTCGAGCGGCTGGCCCTACTGCGGGATCTCGCCGATGCCGGCTTGTCGCAGCGGGCGATCGGTGACGCTGTGGCGCTGTCCCATCAGCGGGTCCACCAGCTCATCAAGAGTTAAAAAACAAGCTGAGGGTGGGTTGATCTGCTGCGGGTGATCGGTATCGGGCAGCCAACCCCACCAGTCGTAGCGCGCATCACCCCAGCGCGGTAGAGCGTCGATTTCGGCCAGCAGCCGCGCCCCCTCCGCTCATGCCTCTCGGCCACAGCCAACCTTTGCTTCACCGACGTTTCCTCACCAGCACCGAGCGTCCTACAACAGGCGGAGTTGGGTGTCTCGGGGCTTCTGGCGCGGCAGGGCGTCACCGATCTGCTCGCATACGGAGCCGTCGAGGTCGGCCAGGAACGGTGATCGGCTGGTCTTCCGGGCGGTGCCGTGGCGGACCCGTTCGGCGGCGTGACTGAGATAGAGGTGCCGTTGCGCCCGAGTCATGCCGACGAACAGCAACCGGCGCTCCTCGCACACCTGCTCCTCATCGGCATCGTCCGGTGCCGTGCCCGGCCAGCGCAATGGCAGCAGCTCGTCCTCACAGCCCACGACGAACACCACCGGAAACTCGAGTCCCTTGGCGGCGTGCAAGGTCAGCAGCGAGACCCGGTCGGCGCGGGGATCCCAGGTATCCACTTCAACGCCAAGCGACAGCTCGGTGCGAAACAGCTCCAGGTCATCACCGCAGCGGCCGGCCAGCGGCTTGAGCAGATCGACAGCGGCGTGGATTTCGGCGGCGGTGTCTTCTCGCTCGGCGACCGGGAGACGGCCCAGGACAGCGCGAGCGGCGTATCCAAGACGTTCCAGGACCGCCGCCCCCTTCGTACCGCCGACCGGTGCGTACGTCAGTTCACCGAGGATCTGCTCCACTCCCGGCCGGTCGGCCAGCCGGTCGTGCGAGCGTTTCTGAACCGGCAGACCCGCCCTGGTCAGCGCATCCATCACGGCGCGGGCCTGGCGGTCGGTCCGGTACAGCACGGCGAAGTCGGAGAAGCCCAGTCCTCCATCGCCGTCGGAGTCGACCCGTCCGCTGTCGAGTGAGTGGAACGACACCCCGCCCAGTAGTTGTTCGATCGTGCGCGCGACGAACGACGCCTCGGCTTGCTCGGTGGGCGCCTGATGCATCCCGACCAGGGAGTCTGCGTGAGCACCCATCGGGCGCAGCGCGCGGTCCGGAACCAGGGTCGTCGGGGAGATCACCTGCAGGGCAGCGGTCAGGATCTTCGCGCCAGACCGGTAGTTCCGGGTGAGCGCCACCGTGTGTGCGCCCGGGAAATCCTGCTGGAAACGCAGGAAGTACCCGACGTCGGCACCACGGAACCGGTAGATCGCCTGGTCCGGGTCGCCGATCGCGGTGAGGTTGCCGTGCGGACTCGCGAGCTGGCTCAACAACCGGTATTGCTGCTCGTCGACGTCCTGATACTCATCGACCGAGATCCACCGGTACCGGTCACGGTAGGCAGCAGCCAGGTCCGGGTCGGACTCCAGCAGGGTGACCGGCAGTGCGACAAGATCGTCGAAGTCGACCAGATCCCGCTGGCGCAGTGCCTTGGTATACCGATCTGCGGTGTCGGCAAACTCGATTCCTGGCTCGCCGGTTCGGCGCTGCCGGGAGAGATCGGTGAGCAGGCTACGGGCTTCCTTCTCGCCGCCGGTCAGCTCGATCGCGATGACCATTTGCTGGGTGCGGTCAGCGATACCGAAGTGTGGGCTCAGCCCTGCTCTCTCATGCTGTTCACGCAGGATGCGCACGCCGAGGGAATGGAAGGTAACAATGGTCAGCTTCGGCGCATGTTCGGGCGTCAGCGCGGCGAGCCGGGCCGCCATTTCCTCGGCCGCGCGGCGGGTGAAGGTGATCGCCAGGCAGTGCTGCGGTGCCACGCCGTGCGCCGTCACCAGGTGCGCGATGCGGTGAGTCAGAGTGCGGGTCTTGCCAGTCCCTGGGCCAGCGATGATCAGCAGCGGCCCTTCCATGATCTCGGCGGCAGCCCGCTGCTCAGGATCGAGCCCGTCGAGCAGAGACCCCGTGGCGCGCACCGGCAGCTGTTGTGGTGGTTCGATCTCAGCGGGCGAGGCCGACTCAGGCCGGACTGTGGCCTTGAGTTTCGGCGGGGCAGATAGTGGCTCGCTCGCGCCGAACAACGCATCGTCGAAGAGCGCCGGGGCGGTGACCGTGCTGATCCGCTTCAGCTCGCCGGGTTCGAAGAGCCTGATGGCGCCGTACTCACCGTCGTATCCGGCATCCCGGATCACTTCGCCGCGGCGTAGCCGGGCAACGGCCTCCGCGAGCAGCGGCGAATGGGTCTCGATGTCGTCGAGCGGCACGTCCTGAAGGATCACCAGCTCAGGCCCCAACGCGGCGGTGAGCTTGTCGATCTGCCCGAGCACCTTCTTGCTCTTCGGTCCCGTACCGAGGATCTCGCTCATGATCTCCGGTAACGGAACGAGGCTGCGGAAGTCGGCGGCACCGTCGGGCCGGACGCCTTCCGGCCGGTCGGCCAATTCCTCGACCCGGCTCAGCACGCCGACCGTGAGCGGCTTGCCACATTCGGGACAGATCCCGCTGTGCTCGCGGGTCTCCCACGGCTCCATCCGGACGCCGCACTTGCGATGCCCGTCGACGTGGTACTTGCCTTCCTCGGGAAAGAACTCGACCGATCCCGCGTGCCCAGCGCCGGTTTCGAGGGCCCGCCGGATCGCGAAGTAATCGAGGTCGGTGTCGAACACCGTAGCCTCGCGGCCGAGCATAGGCGGCGAATGCGCGTCGGAGTTGCTCACCAGCCGGTAACGGTCAAGACCGGAGATCCGCCAGTTCATCACCGGGTCGCTGGACAGCCCGGTCTCCAGCGCGAAAATGTGGTCGGCGAGATCGACGTAGCAGTCCTCGATCGCATCGAACCCGGACTTCGAGCCCAGCACAGCGAACCACGGCGTCCAGACATGGGCTGGCACCAGATAAGCACCGTCTCCGCATTCCAGGGTGATCTCCAGCAGGTCGCGGGAGTCCAGACCGAGGATCGGGCGCCCATCAGAACCCAGGTTGCCGATCCGGCCGAGCCTGCGATTGAACTCCGCAGCTGTATCGAAGTCAGGCACATACACCAGGTGGTGGACCTTACGGGTGAGCTCACCGCGCTTGTAGATCGTGGAGATCTCCACGGACAGCATGAATCGCACCGCGGCCGCGGCCACGCTGGGCGGCAGCCTGCCCGTGATGTTCCGGTCCAGATCCTCGCGCAGCCGGAACAGCCCCGGCTCCGCTGGCACGAGGTTCTCGCTCAGGTGCTCGAACCAGGCCGGGTGGGTGAAGTCGCCGGTACCCACCAGCGTGACGCCCTTGCGCCGCGCCCACCAGGTCAGATGCTCCAGATCGCAGTCTTTGCTACAGGCCCGGGAGTACTTCGAGTGAATGTGCAGATCGGCATGGAAACGCACCCGCGGCATCTTGCCACAGAAGCAGAAGGCCCAAGCCGACCGCATCAGCTAGGGGAGCCGTTCCAGTTCCAGTACCTGGATCTGGTAGGGCTGCAGTCCGACGGACAGGCCCTGCTCGACGATCTCGCCCCCGGCGATCGGTTGCCGCCACAACGGGCGTTCAGGGTCGAAACCGACCCGGTCTCGCACCTGATAGAAGGCCGCGACGTCCAGCGAAGCTCGCATGCGCGCGCCGACGTCGTAGCGCCCCGCGGTCCACTCCTGACGGCCGAGGTTGTTGAACACCAGGAGCGGGACGCTCGCCCCGTCGTCGACAAAGCGTGCGGCGGCCAACAGCATCCGGCCGCCACCCTCTCGTGCGTGCAGCCGCTCGCGGCCGCGCCCCCGCAGTGCCGGATGACTCGTGCGCAGCGAGCCGGCCCTGGCGATCCACGACGCCAGGTTGGCGTTGGCCGCAGGCAGCGTTCCCTGGCGAAGCTGCCACAGCGTGGGAACGCCACCCCTGGCCTTGAACCGTAACCGCTCCCCCTCGGCGTACTCGTCCCCGGCCAACATGGTCATGGGCCCGCCCAAGAGCTGCATGGTCATGACCGCGTTGCCGTAGGCCAGCAGATCACCGGGGAAGAATTGCGAACCGCGCACCTCGTCGTGGTTGCCGGTGCCCACGAATTCGATGCCGAAGTTCGGATCGTCGTAGAGCCGCCACACTCCGTCGGCGTCCTGGTGGGTGAGCGCGTGCAGGAGCCCCTCGTACCCCTTCGACTGCACGATGTCACCAACCCGGGCCGTGTAGTCCTTGCGGTCGTGATCCTCGTGTACGAGCAGGAGCGATTCCTTGCCTGCCGCGCGAGCTTCCATCTCCACCCAGGGCAATGTCTGCTCGAAGAAGGCATAAGACATGCCGAGGGCGTGGTCGATGCGGAACCCGTCGATGCCCAGATCCATGACGGCCCACCGCATCACACGTCCCAGGTAATCGAGCACCCGCCAATTCTGGTCGGTGCGCGGCTCCCAGATCTGCTGGCCGGGGTGCCCACCATGGTTCAGGTGCTTGGTGTCGGCCCAGCGCCCGTACCAGTCGGGCGAGTACGTCTCGTGCACGCTGCCGGCGCCGAAGGGGTTGTAGGTGCCGTCTGGCCACCGGGCGGCGTACATCTGGGGCAGCATCCACTCGGCGTAGTGCTTGATCTGCTCGTCCAGCTCCGGCGCGGCCAAGCGTGCCTGCACCTCGCCGAGCTGCAACGGGTTGACGGCGACCTGGCTGTAGTCGCGCCTGCGCACCTGCGAGCCATCGTCGGTGGCGAAGTGGTCTCGGAAAATGAAGTTGTGCCCCACGTGGTTGGGAGCGATGCCGAAGATGACCTTCATGCCCCGCTCGTGCGCCTCGGCGACGAAGCGTCGCATCGCCTCGTTGGCCAGCCGGTGCTGCAGGTCCAGGTCCCACGGTGGAACGCTTCGGGCTTCGAGGGAGAGCTCGGGATCGATGGAGAACCAGTCCGTGCTGGCGTAGTCGCTGCCGGCGTCGTCGACCGCATCGAGCCCGTCCCACAGGTCAATGCGGTAGGGCACCTGGACCCAGACGCAGTTGACCCCCTCCCGGGCGAGCTTGGCCAAGCTGTAGTGGCCGGGCAGATCGCCGAGCATGTCGTCGATGGTCGAGATGTCGGTGCTGTCGGCACGGGCGTTGGCCTTGTCGATAGGCACCTGGCGGACGTAGAGCCCGTCGACGTCAAGGCTGGACACCCGGAAGACGAGGTTGCGGGAGCCGTACCAGGTGCTCGCCCAATGACGCACGTCACCTAGCAGCACATAGGCGGTGACGACGAACGTGCCGAGGGCCGCTGCCGGGAGAGTCACCTCGAAAGCGCGCTGATGACCGTCGGAGGGCACGACCGGCGCCATGGCCACCGACTGGAACGTTCGCGGGTCGTCACTTCCGTAGTTCGTCCATACAAACGCCGACGCCTGGGCCAACTCCGAGACCGACGTGGCCGTAACACCCAACCCGACGGTCAAGGTTTGGCCGGGCCTGAGGCCCACCCGCGTGGTGCCAGCACGTACCTGCGCAGTGCCGAATACGATGCGCTCGATCACGGGCTGCTCCCGACGACGGTGGTGTTGACGATCGTAGCCACCCAGGAGTGGGCTTAACCAACCCAGTCCAACCGCCCGCCCATCAGCAAGGAACCCGGGATTTGGTGCGGTGCCTGGCGCAGGAGAAATCCCTTCGCCATGGCCTCTGATTCTGTAGCGTATTACTCGCGACTTTCAAGCAGCTGAGCATCATGGCGGTATGGGTGTCCCCGCTGCGCCGACGAAGGAGAGGGATGGCTATTATATGTCAACGATCGATGATGGTCCGGTGGATGCGGCGAGGTACCCAGTCCAGTTCGAGGTCGACTACCCGGATCGGCTGCTCAACCGACTCACCACGTTCTTCCGCCTGTTCATGGTAATACCGATCGGGATCGTGTTAAGCCTCCTGAGCGGCGCGACAACCACGTTTACTGTGGCGCAGACCCAGCTCGTCGTAGTCAGCGCAGGCGGCATGCTGTTCCTTCCTCCGCTGCTGCTGATACTCTTCCGGCGCAAGTACCCGCGCTGGTGGTTCGACTGGAATCTGGAACTACTGAGGTTCAGTAACCGAGTCAACGTCTACCTCGCGTTGTTACGGGATGAGTATCCCTCCACGGATGAGCGGCAGGCAGTGCACCTGAATATTCGCTATCCGGACGCCCACCGCGACCTGAACAGGTGGTTGCCTTTGGTGAAGTGGCTGCTAGCGATCCCACACTACATTGTGTTGTTCTTCCTCAACATCGCAGCCTTCGTCGTCATCGTATTTTCCTGGTTCGCAATCCTCTTCACTGGCCGCTATCCGCGCTCGCTGTTCGTTTTCGTCGTCGGCGTCATACGGTGGAACAACCGGGTCGCTGGATACGCCTTCCTGCTGATCACCGACACCTACCCACCTTTCCAGCTCCATGCCTGAACGTTGCCTACGAACAGGTGATCCAATCAACCGGTGAGTAGCTCGACAGCGTGCGAACTTGTACCGTGCCAAAACTCCAACGCACAGCTCACCGCCGGTAAGCGGATATTCGGTGTATTCAGCACTGACAGGCCCGACCCCTCACTCAGGGCCGGGCCGTTCGTCGTCTCTGCGTGGCTCTATAGCGCGCACGGTCGCGTCATTTCGCCGGGTCACCGGTCACATTTTGCGGAGCCGCAGGTAGCGGCGGATATCGGGGATCGAACTCACTCCGAGAACGAGAGTGACGCCGACGACGATCACTGCCAGAATTGCTGCGCTGTAGCCAACGATGTCCATGGGTCCTCATCTTTTTTCAGCGGTCCAGCACCTCGACCGCGTCGAGGCGACTACCCGCGGCGGGCGGTAGTTTCGGGGTTGGTGGAGTCAAGGTGGGCGTAGACGATGGTGTCTCAATAGTTTTGGTCAGCAGCTCGCGTGCGGACTGATCGTGCCGGATGCTGACGGCGTTCGTGATGACCGGGACAACGGATGCTGAGCCAGGACCGGCCTTACGCCACGGAGACAACACCCCAGCCGATGAGGTGGACGCCTCGCCTGACCTCGGTCGGTCCTCGGGGAAGCCCACCACGGCCGCGACCCTACTCCGGTCGTAATACTCTCTATCGCCCATAAGAAAAACCCCGTGATCATCGTGGTCCACGCTGGTCGCAGACCACTCAACCGCCTGGGTCTGGGGCAACGTCATCACTGTAGCCCTCACGCTTGCGAACTGCTAGAGGTCAGCGGTAGGGCAACTGGCCGTGTTGAGCTTGCAGGCCATGCGGAACAGAGCAGCTGCGTGTCGCCGTCGCCGGCGTCGCGGGCCTTGCAGACTATCCACTATGGACCAAATGTATCCAATAGTTCACCATCTGTGGTGGCCGCTGCGCGCCGCGCGCTCGTTCGAACCGGGTACAGCGTGCCGACTGGCTTGCGGGTCATCGCCTCCCGGACGTGAGCAGGTAAGCGACGGCGAAGACCGCGCCGGGCCACAGTCCATCCGGCGAGGACGTCAGTGAGGGCCGGGCGACCAGCAGTTTGATCACAGTACTGGTCAAGATCTCGCCGCCCAGGTCACGACGAAGAAAACCATCGGTAAAGACGCCCAGGCAGGGCCGCGGCGGCGAGCACTACTACGAGCAACGTCGGCACCAGCACCGCTGTGCTACCAAGGTGGGTGATGACGCCAATGGTGGTGGTCAGCCACGGCTGTCGGTGTTTAACGAGGTACCGGGAGACCGGGCTGTCGACCTGTACGAGTTCAGCTCGGCGGCGTAATCAACGAGCACCGGCGAGCAGCCTAGTTTGGTCAGAGAAATACCTGGTCAAGATTCTTGTCAAGATCACTTGTGATCGCTCGATGCAATAACGATGCCGCTCAGCTCGCCGATGATCCGTCAACGCAACAACGCCGTCACACGTCCAGGTAGCCCACCCCAACCGGCGCAGCCACCGGAGCAGGTACCGAGACAAGTGCCGGAACAGGTGCCGGGGCTGGTGCCGGGGCAGGTGCCGAAGTGGGCTCATCCAAATACCCCACCCCAACCGGCGCAGCCACCGGAGCAGGTACCGAGACAAGTGCCGGAACAAGTGCCGGAACAGGTGCCGGAACAGGTGCCGGGGCAGGTGCCGGGGCAGGTGCCGAAGTGGGCTCATCCAAATACCCCACCCCAACCGGCGCAGCCACCGGAGCAACTACCCGCACAGGTACCGGGACTGGTACCGGGGCAGGTGCCGGAACAGGTGCCGAAGCGGGCTCATCCAAATACCCCACCCCAACCGGCGCAGCCACCACACCCAGGGAAGCTGTGGCAGCCGCGTTCACATAACCTGCACTCACCGGAGAAGCCGGTTTAGCAACGAGACGCCTAGAACTTTTGTCGGCGCGAATGCTTCGCACATTAGCAATGGAGAAATAGAACACTGCAACAACAATCAAAAATGCGATTACTAATGCCGATAAGACTACAGGATTCATTTCTCATCCTTTCCGATCGGAGTCTGGAGCTCGGCCACAGTCAGCGCCACCGGGAGACTGTCCGGTCGTCGATCACCATGCTCCCTGGCGTCGGTCCTGCATGACGGGCTTACCGTCGGCTGCGACTGGCCGGGCTGCCGTCGCGGCAGTAGCGGCCAGCCGGCCTGGGTTGCGAGCAGGCCGACCCTGGGCAGAACCCGCGTGCCGAGCAGCATCGGCTGGCACCCTCCGGCGATGGTGATCGCTCATGCATATGGTGATATCCGTAGACGTGGTTAGTCAATAGTTTGATCCGTAATCGCGTATTTATTACGCTATGGATCACGCAACTGAGTAGAAGGTGATCGGACCGAACGGCCCGATTGGTTGGTCGCGCTGGCGAGCAACCTGCAGCGGTCACCTCGTTGTTGATCGACACGGCAGGACCCTGCCAGCGCACCCCAGTACGGCAGCCGCAGTTCGTGACCTGATCATGCTGCTTGGGCTCCACGTCGGAGTCGTGTCCGTTGGTGGAATCAACAGGCGTGAGCTTGGTGGCGGCGTCGCCACCAGACCCAGTGCAGGTGCTAGGTCAGTCCGTGCCGAGCCGGGGTGGAGCAGGGTGAGCAGACGTTTGATCTCAGCAACGGGGAGCGGGATCAGGCCCGGGTCCCCCGGTGGCTCGTCGTCGGGGCTGGTCGGTGCCGGGGGCAGAGTCGAGATGGTGTCCCACAGTGCCGCGGCGGTGAGGGCTCAGATGGCCAGAGCAGCAATGGTGAGCACGAGGTGGCGGATCAGGGCGGTGTAGAGCGGGGCCTAGCTATGATCCAGACTGAACTGGTCTTTGCCGACCTGGAAGTCCTCATTCCACCGGCCAGCGCCAGCCCGCGACCCTGATCAGGGTGCCCAGCGTGACCGCCCGGCCCTGGGGAACGTAACAGTAGAAATATGCCTGGTCGGTGAGGTTGCGGCGAACGAGCAGGTAGTGCCGCGGGCTGGCGCTGGAAGATCAACGCCCAAGTGTTAGGTGCGGTCCCCGTGGACTCCGGCCCGCAAGAAGCCCGGTTCCACGCCGTGGCCCGCACCAGCTCCTGGGCCTGATCGGCCCTGAGCTTACGGCAGGCGTTCGGCGCGACGGTGAACGAACAGGGCACACCGAGCATGTAGCCGACGCCGCGGTCTTCGCAGAAGCCCCGCAGGGTGGGTGTCGCGGCCGTACTCCTCGAGCTCAAGCCATGATCAGAACTCCGGTACGAACGCCGCGAGCATTGGAACCCTCCGGCACACCCATTGCGATCAGCTCGGAGCGAGCGTCGCCGCAGCACCCTGCCCGCCAGCCGATTAGCCAGCGATCCTGCGGAGTCTTGACTGAGCGCTCTTAAAGCTCGAGCGCCTGCTTTCGCCGCTCGAGTAACCGCCAGATCATCGGTGTGAAGATGAGCTGCATCGCGAGATCCATCTTACCGCCGGGGCAGACGATGGTGTTAGCGCGCGACATGAACGAGTCGTGCAGCATCGAGAGGAGATACGAGAAGTCGATACCGTGCGGATCGGCGAAGCGGATGATGAGCATCGACTCGTCCGCCGTCGGGACAGTTCGGGTGATGAACGGGTTGGAGGTGTCAACAATGGGCACGCGTTGGAAGTTGACATGCGTACGCGAGAACTGCGGGCAAATGTAGTTCACGTAGTCGGGCATGCGGCCCAGAATCGTTTCGGTTACCGCCTCGGTAGAATAGCCCCGAGTCGACTTGTCGCGATGCAACTTCTGAATCCACTCCAGGTTGATCACCGGAACGACGCCGATCAGCAGGTCCACGTGCTGGGCGACGTCTACCTTGCCGGTTGCAACCGCTCCGTGTAGTCCTTCGTAGAACAGCAGATCTGTGTCGGCGGGCAGTTCCTCCCAGGGCGTGAACGTACCCGAGGGTTGTCCGTAGGGGGCCGCCTCTTCCTCGTCGTGCAGGTATTTGCGCACGCGGCCGCTGCCGTTCTCGCCGTACTGCCGAAACAGCTCCTCGAGCTCCTCGAACAGGTTCGCCTCCGGGCCGAAATGACTGAGGCTGTGGTCACCGCGGTCCAACGCCTCGGCCACTTTGGCCTTCATCTCGGTGCGGTCGTAGCGGTGGAAGCTATCGCCCTCAATGAGCGCCGCGTTCACCTTCTCGCGCCGGAAAATCTGCTCGAAGGTGCGCATCACCGACGTCGTCCCGGCACCCGAAGAGCCGGTGATGACGATGATCGGATGCTTGGCTGACATGGCCTCTTCCCTTCACTCAACTGTTGGTGCGGAACAGGCCACGCGTGCTGAAGAGCGGCGTGTCGTACTCGACCACGTTGTGATCGCGGTAGTACTGCTCGATGCGCTCGACCTCCTCGCGCGCGCCAAAGATGAACGCGATGCGTTGATGCAGGTTCTCCGGCGCGACGTCGAGAATTCGCTCGCGCCCGGTGCTCGCGAGGCCACCCGCCTGCTCGACGATAAAGGACACCGGATTGGCCTCATAGAGCAAGCGCAGTCGGCCTGGCTTCGCCGGATCCTTCGTGTCGCGCGGATAGAGGAACACGCCCCCGCGGGTGAGGATGCGGTGCGTCTCCGCGACGAGCGACGCGACCCACCGCATGTTGAAGTCCTTGCCGCGAGGACCCGTGCTGCCGGCGAGGCACTCATCGACGTAGCGCGTTACAGCCGGCTCCCAGAATCGGCTGTTCGAGGCGTTGATCGCGAACTCACGCGCGACGGCCGGAACCTGGATCGCCGGATGGGTCAGGATGAACTCGCCGAGCTGCGGCTCGAGCGTGAAGCCGTGCACCCCCGTGCCGACGGTCAAGACGATCATCGTCGAAGGGCCGTAGATCGCGTACCCGGCGCAGACCTGCTCCGACCCGGGCCGCAGGAAGTCTTCCTCGGCTGCGTGCGCGCCCGGATTCGTGGCCCGCAGGATTGAGAAGATGCTGCCGACCGAGACGTTCACGTCTATGTTCGACGAACCGTCGAGCGGGTCGAACGCCAAGAGGTACTTGCCTCGCGGATAGCGCTCCGGGATGGGATACGGCTCCTCCAGCTCCTCCGACACCATCCCGGAGAGCAGGCCACCCCATTCGTTGGCACGCAGGAACAGCTCGTTCGCGACCACGTCGAGTTTCTGCTGCGTCTCCCCCTGGACGTTGGTCGTCGCTGCGGACCCGAGTACACCGCCAAGCGCACCATACGACACCCGCTTGGCGATTGCCTTGCACGCGAGCGCAACGTCGAGGATGAGCGAGTTCAGCTCCCCGCTCGCGCCCGGATAGCGGCGCCGCTCCTCGATCAGGAACTGAGTGAGCGTCGTACGGTCGGTGAGCATGGCGCCCCTCGGGTTCTCGTGTGTAAGCAGACTAGACCGGATGGCGCTTGCCGCAGCCTACATAAGGGTAACCTCCGGTGACCGACCACGTGCAGGGCGTGGCCGCTACGATCATCGCTTCGTGCTGGTGCCTTACTCAGCTCACCCCGCGTTGGCCGCTCTACTGGCGGGTGCGGAGGAGTTCGGTGAGACGGTCGCCGACCGTGGAGATGCTGGGCGTCGGCTCACGATCGAAGTAGGTCCCCTTATGGCGTCGTAGCAGCTTCTCCCCGTCCCGCTGCCAAGAGAAGCCAGGCTTGCGCAGCAGAACGCGGAACACCGGGTCGGCGCCTTCGGGGTGGCGCTGGACCAGGCGGCGGATCGCCAGCGGGGAAACGGAGTCATCCTGCAGGTACTCCCGCAGCTGCGTGAGGTACGTGCGGTCGCGGGCCAGTGCCGGATCGGCAAACAGGGCATCCAGGCGGCCGAAGTCACGGTAGTAGGCGAGCCCTTCGACCTCGTCATAGACCAGCGTGACGTCCTGCGCCGCCAGCAAATCCTCAGGCAACCGACCCAGCTCCTCGGGGGTGGGGCCAGCATCCTTGGCGCGCTCGACGGCCTTGCCCGTGAGATCGGCAACGGCCTTGCGCTGACGGCGGCGGTAGTGCTCCTGCAGCTTCTCCTGGGCCTCATCCGGCGGCAGCACCACCAGGTCGGAGCCGAACAGGGCGATGAAGTCGGCGCGGTCCTCGGCCTGGATCTCCCAGGCACGCCGCCAGTGGTCGGGGTTGCGGCGCAACACTTCCGGATGGGCAGTCAGCGTCTGGAGTGCGGTCTGGGCGAGCTGCCCCCCGGCGGACTTAGGGAAGGCAGCATAGTGCCCGCTGACCAGCCAGGCATCAGTGGCCGGGTGAACCGGCACGATCCGGCCTACGACGAACATGCCCTTTCGCAACGGGCTGAACGCACTGCGTCCCATGTTGGAGTAGACACGGTAAATGACGTCATCGAGGAGGTTGTGGAGCACGACGGCACTCTGCTCGAACCGACACACCTCGAAGCACCCCTCGACAACGTCGCGCCAGCCGAGCAGCATCTCGCGCTCATCATTCGACAGTGGCGGCTGACGCTGCGCAACGAACAGCTCGAGGACGGTACGGCCGTCATGCAGCCGGTACTGCAGCACGAAATGATCAATAGCGAGGACGGCTGTGTTCTCGTCCAGGTAGCCGTGGGGATCGGTGGCACTCCTGAGCTGGGCTTTCAGCTGCTTGGCGAAGCGCGGGGTTTTGGCGAACGCCACCAGCTCGCGCTTGATGTTCACACTACGGGCTACCAGGTCCTCGATCGAGGCAGTCGGAGCGCCCACAGCCGCCGTAACAGCATCAGCGGATGGCCTGGTTTGCTTGCGTATCGAGCCTTTTCTCAAATATCGCATCGGAGTACTCGCACCCTAATTCTCGCCACGGACGTCTTCTGTATCGACGCACAGCCGCGAACACCGACCGCGGCACCGCCGATCCCCGCTGAGACCTGATCGATCATGTTCGTCGATCAGCATATCGTGGCCGTCGAGCGCAGCCGACGACAGTACGCAGCGGCCGAATGCAGCGCGAGATCGGTCCACGAGATCGGTCATCGACGACGACCACCTTCCCACCCTAGTCGTCCATGACGGCGCGGGTCGCAGCCACCGCCCGTTCGGCCGAACCGCACACGGCACGTCCGCACCAACCCCGGTTCCCCGACTCCCGCCCCATACCCCAGGAACTGCGAATGTAGTACCAGCCCCAGCTCAACCCGCCCGTGAATGGACACAACCCAGACACCCCGTGCGTAATCAAGGTTAACGGACCGTAATGTATTAGCAGGCGGAGTCGCACACCGCTACACGGTCCTGACCGCCGAATGTCGGGGCGTGAAGTAACCGGATGAACGGAATACCGCCCCCTCGGGTAACAGTGTCAGGCGTGAATAGCCCGTCCGCAACAATCGTTGCCCCTGCTCGGCCGGAGCAACGACGCTGACAGTTGACCTTCCCCCGATGGCGAGCGACGCACGCTGCCTCGACTCACTGAGCGGCGTTGTCACGGCGTTGCGCAACGAGGACCTTGGCCGCCAGCACAGCCGACGCTCAGGTCGGCCGGGGACGCAGCACCCTCGCCTCCAACGGATCGACCGCAAGCGGCCGCACCTCGGCGATGTCGGCGCCCGCCGCGAGGTCTCCGTAGGTGCGGTGAAAACTGTAGCGGGACGGGTTGTCCTGGGCGCGTTTGTAGAGCAGGACGAGTCGCCGGTCGCCGATCTCGGGCGGCACCAGAAGATTTGAGCATGTTCAAGAGAACGAACCGACTCTTTGAACATGTTCTAAGACCTGATGCGAGTCGATGCGGCCTCGTCCGCGAAAGTGCTGGTCACAGACTTGCATCAAGTTCTGGCACGGTTCAGGGGGTGGGTGCGATCACCGAACCATCAACTGAGCCGGTTTCCCTGGACACGTCGAACGTGGCACGATAGGTGATCACCTGGAGCACCAAGGGACGAAATGATCTTCAGCGAGGTCTCTTCTACGTGGGGCGCCACGCCCGTGTTCGAGCCCTCCGTATCGCCTGCACGCCTCTCCGTCCGAGTAATCACCAATCAGATATCAGTGTCGATCTTGCTAGAATCACCTTCGGTGTCGCATGTCACAAACGACTTCATAGCAATGATTTGAGAGCAACGAATATGTTAAATCTCGTTAAGGTTCGCGAAAAGGACGGAAAGGCGCTGGGGCGTGGTCTGTGCAGGGGAAGTGAGGGCTTTAACAAAGCACGGATCATGCTACTGGCCCGTATGAGCGTCGATCACAGAGATCGCCGAATTGGTTGGGATGTCCCGGCCCTGGGCGGTGAGCTTTGCACGTCGAGAGGATCCTCATGAGCACATCGGAAGCTCGGGTGGTTGAACAGGTGGTCAACACGGCTCGCTATCCTCTGTCGGAGCCGACAAGTGTTGATTGGAAGTACTTAGTTTCTCGCACCCAGCACGAACTACAAAATCTTGGATGCAGCGTACTGCCGAGTTTTATTCGATCTTCCCTGTGTGACACGTTGCGACTGGAATGCGCAACGATCGCTCCCCTGGCGTATTACGATGTCGAAACAGTCAACGTCTACAACATCGCCACAGACTCGTTGCTGCCGGAAGATCATCCAGGTCGCATCTCCATGCAGCGCGGCAACGCTTTTGTGGCACACGATCGCATCCATGAGGATTCCATCATCCATCAGCTCTATTCCAGTGAGCTATTTCAGTCCTTTATCGCCAGCTGCTTCGAACTGTCCCGTCTCTATGAGCTCGCCGACCACCTGGCCGGGCTATGCCTCAACGTCCTTACCACAGGAATGGAGCATCCCTGGCATTTCGACACAAATGAGTTCACCGTGAGCCTGCTCACGCAGGAGTCGCAAGCCGGTGGCGTCTTCGAGTACTGCCCGAACATTAGATCTGCACAAGCGGAGAATTTTGACAACGTTCGGGCCGTGTTGGTTGGCCGCGGTGGGCACCTGATCCGCCGCCTTTCACTGCGTCCGGGTGATCTTCAGCTGTTCAAAGGCCGTTATTCGATGCATCGGGTGAGCGCCGTACAAGGTGAGACAGCACGCCACTCGGCGATCTTCGCATATAGCGAACACCCCAGAGTCATCGGCAGCGTAGCGCGAACAAGGCAGCTTTTCGGCCGCGTGCTGCCCCAGCATTTAGCGGCCGAGGGACGCGCTGTGCGGGTCGACCAACTACTGGATTAGAGAGCCGGTCGGCGATCTGAACCCGACGCTGACCCATCGCCCATTCCACAATCCAAAGAGGAGCGCGACCCGTGCATTTTGATGCTACCGGAAAAATATGCCTCGATCACATCTACACACAACCCGACCCACGCGCTTACTTCAGTACGTTGCGCGAGCTCGACTATTGCATACCCCAGCTAGCCAAACCCTATTTCATGAAACTTATTCAAGAATGCCAGGAATTCCGGCAGATCCTAGCTCTAAATGTCCTCGATATCGGTTGTTCCTACGGCATTAATGCAGCTCTGTTAAAATGCAATGTGACCATGGACGAGCTGTACGAGCGCTACTGTGGCCTTGATGCCCGCGCACAGACTCGCAGCACGCTACTGGCCCGCGACCGGGAGTTGGTCCGCTCGCGTAATCGCTTGAAATGCACACGATTTGTAGGTCTCGACGTCTCGTACTCCGCCCTTTCGTACGCGCTCTTGGCCGGGTTCCTCAATGGCGCGGTGCACGCCGATCTCGAAGAGCGTGACCCTACGGAAGGACAACGCGAGCAGTTCGCTGGAACGGATCTTGTCATCTCGACGGGCTGCCTCGGCTACGTCAGCGACAGGACCATCTCACAGGTTGTCAGCGCAAGTGGGGAGCGTAAGCCGTGGATGGCGCATTTTGTCCTGCGCATGTTCCCATTCGCACCTGTAGCGGAGGGTCTGGCCGAGTTAGGATACGAAACCGTTCACCTCGAACGTGTATTCAAACAGCGGCGGTTCGCCTCCCCCGGGGAGCAGTCGCTCGTCCTGGACACGCTGTCGAGCGTCGGAGTAGATTCGCGAGGTCTGGAAGCCAACGGCTGGCTCTACGCGCAACTCTACATCTCTCGGCCGCGTGACACGAAAAGTTGCTCCGTCATAGACCTCACATCGAACAAGGAATCATCCAGGTCACTAAATTACCGAAGTCGAGGATGAAATTGAACAGTCAAGAGTGGTCCACCCTTACCTTTGGTAATGAAGACCGCCTGCCGCGAGTGCCATTGCCTACGTTGGAGGAAAGCTGCGAGAGATTCGTCGCGTGGTGCGCACCATTGTTGACCATAGACGAGCTGGCGGCGACTGAGGCTGCAGTAGCCTCGTTCCTCCGACCGAACGGTCCCGGTCGCAAGCTCCATGCGGCACTCGAACAATACAACGCCAGCGAGAGTGTGCATAGCTGGCTCGACACGTTCTGGCCCTCCCGTTATCTGGGCCGCCGCGACCGTATAGCGCTCAACGCGAACTTCTTCTTCCTGTTCAGAGATTCAGATCAGCGACAGGTGGAACGGGCGGCCGGGCTCATCACCGCGGCCGTCAGCTACAAGCTGCAGCTCGACGAGGAACTCGTTAAACCGATCGTCCATCGGGGGCAGGTACTCTCGATGGAGCAGAACAAGTTCCTGTTCTCAACGACGCGGATACCTGGACCTGTACAGGACACCGTCCGCGCGCCCTACACCGAGAATTGGCCAGGCCCATCTCGGGCGCGCCACATCGTGGTGTTCTTCCGTGGAAACATGTTCCGCATGGACGTGATGGGCTCGGATGGTCAACCCCACACGTTGGACGATCTCGTGGCGGGGCTGCGCACAATCATGAAGGCCGGCGCGACGCGGGCCGCGCCTGACGCAGCAGTCGGGCATCTCACCACCAAGGCCCGGGCGGAGTGGGCAGCCAGTCGGCAAGCACTGCTTTCCTGCCATCCGCGCAATTCGGACTCCCTTGACGAGATAGAAACCGCGTTGTTCTGTATGTGCCTGGAGGATTTCGCACCCAAGAACAGCCTGGAGGCGTGCGACCACCTACTTCAGGGTGACAGCGGTGATCGGTGGTTCGACAAGGCCGTGTCCCTAATCGTCTTTGAAGACGGTATGGCGGGTATCAACGTGGAGCATTGCGGTTTGGACGGGATCACAGTCCTCAACTTCGTCGACACCCTGCTGGGCGCATCAGCCGAGCACTCGCTGCAGTCGGGTGCCCAGTCCCAGGGCTTGCCGACCGTCAAGGCTATCGAGTTCGTGCTTGATGGTGACCTGCAGGCCGACGTGCGGGCCGCTGCCGCCTCGTTCGCGGCGTATACAGCCAATACCGCCACGTCCATCCTGTCGTTCGAGGATTTCGGTGGAAACCGGGCCAAGCAGCTGCAGATATCCCCGGATGCGTTCGTGCAAATGGCCTATCAACTCGCCCACAAGCGCGCCAAGGGGCACGTGGGCGCCACATACGAGTCGATTGCCACGCGACAGTACCGGCGCGGGCGCACGGAAGCGATGCGTGTCGTCACGCCCGAGGTGGTTCGGTTCGTAGCCGCGATGGATGACCCCGAAGCGGATGCGGCAACCCGCAGAGCGATGTTTCGGGCAGCTGCCGAAAAGCATGTTGAACGCGCGAAAGAGTGCCAAGCCGGGCAGGCGCCTGAGCAACACCTGTGGGAGCTGCAGCTAATTCAGAAGCGGCGCGGTGCGGAGCTGGGGGTAACCGAGCCGCCCGTCCTGTACGAAACCCCAGGCTGGCTCAAAATGCGGGACGACTATCTGAGCACCAGCTCCGCGCCGTCCACCAACATCCAGTACTTCGGTTTCGGGTCAACCAGCAGTCGGTGCATCGGCGTCGCCTACGTGTTGCGTCCTGACCGCTTCAATCTCTACTTAAGCACGCCGCTCCCGGTTGCCGACGAGATGTTCGTATTTGCCGACAAGCTCCGGAAAGCGGTGCATGAACTGCAGGATTTGCTCTCCACCGAGAAACCAGAGAACTAAGAGCGTCCGGCCATAGGGGCGGGCCCGCCCTCGATGTGCTTAGGCTTCCTTTTGACAGCGTCGCATGTCCGGTTTGACGGGGGGAGTTGGAAAACAAAACAGCAGCCGCGCCAGGCTTCCTATCCTACTCCCGGTTCTGTATCGCCCTTGATTCGATGTCTGCGCAACGGCAGGTAAGCGATATCCAAACCAGCCAACAGTCCCGCACTCCAAATCAACTTTCCCATGACAATGCCGACGACGGAAAGCAGGGCACCACCGATAATGATAATACCCTGACCGATGGCGACACTGGACCCGGCCCGCATGTTGCTGTCGAACTCGTCAGCGAGTTGAAACACAAAGGGTAATTGTAGTAGGCCCTGACCCATCAGAACAATCTGCGCAGCATCAGTGGCCGCCGTAGATGCACCGCACAATGATACAGAGACATTGGACTTCTTCAACGGAATCGAGTCGTTGATACCATCGCCGACGAAGCACACAGACCGGCCCTCCGATTGAAGAGATACGACCAGGCTGGCTTTCTCCTCGGGCAAAGTATTCGCAAAGTAACGGGTAATTCCTAACGCGTCCGCCACCTTCCGGGTGGGACCCTCTTGATCACCCGAAATGATACAAATATCCAGGTTACGTCTGCGCAATCCTTCCATGACGGTCTTGATCTCAGCACGCAAAGTCGGTTCCAACTCAATCGCGCCCACCAACCGGTCGTTCACAGCGACCATCACTAGCGAATGGCCCTGCTCATGGACGGCCGGTACAAGCTCCTGGATGCCGGTCGGCAGCGCGATGCCCGCCAAGGCCATATAATGCTCACTTCCGACCCGGATAAGCTGCTCCTCCAGCCGGACGCTCAGGCCGTAACCCATTTCGTATTGCGCACGATCAACCGCTGGCAACGAAAGACCCCGCTGGGTGGATTCGGCCAGAATGGCCCGTGCAATGGGATGTGTCTGGCGATACTCGGCAGCAGCTGCGTACATCAGCACCCTATCGGCTTCCAGGTCGGTGCACGTGTGGATGTGCGCGATGTGTGGTTCATCCAGCGTGAGGGTACCCGTCTTGTCAAACACGACAGTATCCACGTCCTTCAACAACTCCAGTGAACGGCCATCTTTCACGAGAATGCCATGATTCGCAGCAACGTTCAGGAAGTTGAGCATTGCAATAGGTGCCGTTAGCTTGATGTTCAACCCGATGGTCGACCCAAGGACGGCCACCATGTACGGATAACCAGCTACTGGTAGGGCGATCAGCGCAAGCACAATCGTCGGCGGGACCCACATGTCCGCGACTTGTTCGCCCTTCGAGACAATGCTAGCCTGATAGGAGTCCGTCTTGTTCAACATGGCCCCTATCTGGCCTGCGGCCGTTTCCTGACCAGTCTTTTCAACTCGCACAAATATTCTGCCGACCGTCACCAATGTAGACGTCAGGACCAGATCGCCCTCCCCTTTCTCTACTGGCTGCGATTCCCCAGTCAACATATGTTGATCAACTGTGCAGATGCCGTCCGTAATGACACCATCGACTGGGATGACCTGTCCAGCCTGGATTACAAGAGTGTCGCCAGCCTGCACGGATTCAAGAGGCACTTCCACCTCAATATCGTCCACACGCTGCCAAACCGTCTGCGGTTGCTGACCGAAGATATTGATCAAGCTCCGTTGCGAGCGATCTTGCGTGACAAGAACCAACTTCTCGCTCAAGTAATAGGCAAACAGACCGAACGATCCAGCGAGGAAGAAGCCACCAGAAAAAGCACAAACCAGATAAAGTGACCCTACCACATCCAGACGGAGCTTGCGTTCGTGGACGAGGGCGTTGTAGCCATTCTTGAAGATCCGCATGCCGGCGTAGATCGCTGAGGCCACGGTTAAGGGAAAGAGCGGTGGATATGCGAAGCTCACGATTGCCGTGCCCATACCTACCGCTGCCGCGGCGATGTACCGGTTGAGCTTGCGCTCATCGTCGGTAATCACCATCGCACCACCACCGCTGATCTCCGCCAGCTGCGCCTGACGCGTTCGACCCAACCGCGGGTCAAACTTTTCGGCAGCATGATGGTCACGTCGTACACGCGCCGACGCGACACCGGGCTTGGGTCTCAACGATTGTGTTAAAGCCATGGCCTGTCGTACGGCCTCCCCGACGAGCTGGCCAGCTTTCTCGCCGTTCAGCGCCGTGTCGTGGTGGACGAGCAACCGACCGGTGATCGGGTTCGCGCGTACCACCGCGACTCCCGGCGATTCCCGGAGTTCTGCCTCGAGGAGTTGGGCCACACGAGGCTGACTCAGCATCACCCCAATATCCCAACGCTGGCGCCCGGGAATGACTGACCGCGCTCGTACCTTGAGTACCCGCTCCCGACGGCCCATCGTGACCCCCACTATCGATGGATCGATGTCATGACGACAGTCACGATTAATACTACAGCCGCAGAGTGTGACTGACCTCGATCGTCGAGCCGCAGACGCTGGTCAGTGCTGGAGTTTGCGAAGGATGCGGGCCAGGTGTGTGCGGTCGGAGGCGCTGAGTCCACCGAAGAAGCGTTCGGCCTCGGCGTGGCGGGCTGACCGGATGGCCTCACCGACCTTCTTACCCTGGTCGGTCAGGGCAATGAGGGTGGCCCGTCGGTCGTTCGGGTCGGGGCGCCGTTCGACAAGTCCACGGTACTCGAGCCCGTCAACCACCTCGGTCGCCGACCGTGGCGCGATGTGCAGGTGTTCGGAGAGTTCACTCAGCCGCATCTCGCCGTGCCTCATGAGGACGCCGAGCGGACGAGAGTGGGACGGGGCGACGTCCCAGGGTGCGAGGGTCTCGCGGGATAGCTGCCGGAGCCGACGAGCGACGCCCCAAAATGCCTCAGAGAGGGTCTCCTCGTCGTCGTTCGTCATGGGAATAGATTACCAGCGGGTCCTGTTGTAGCCTCATAGTGAGGTTACCTCAGCGATGACTGCTGGAAGCTGCTTACAGAACAGCGGCACTCGCCCCAGGCAGAGAGGGGTTCTCCCTTGGAACCAGACAACACAGAGAGCGGCCGTCGCTCGGGCGGCGGCCCACGCTCAGTGAGTCCTACCCAGCAGGCCGCCGAGAAGGCGCAGGCCCGCGAGGTGTCATTGCGCCGGATCGGGCGGCTCTTCACGCCGTACCGCGGGCCGCTGGCGGTCGTCACCGCGATCATCGTGGCCTCGTCGGTGGTGGCGATGGCCTCGCCGTTCCTGCTGCGCGCGGTCATCGACAAGGCATTGCCGGAGCAAAACCTGACGCTGCTGGTCTGGTTGGTTGCCGGCATGGTTGCCGTGGCCGCGGTGACCTCGGCGTTCGGTGTGGTCCAGACCTGGATCAGCACGAAGGTCGGGCAGCAGGTCATGCACAGGTTGCGGACCGACGTCTTCACGCACCTGCACCGGCAGTCGATCGCGTTCTTCACCCGGGCCCGCACCGGAGAGGTGCAGTCCCGCATCACTAACGACATCGGCGGCATGGAGGCAGTGGTCACCTCGACGGCGACCTCGATCGCGTCCAATCTGACCACCGTGATCGCGACCGCGGTGGCCATGGCTGCGTTGTCGTGGCAGCTCTCGCTGATCTCACTGGTAGTGATGCCGCCAGCGATCTACCTGACCCGCAAGGTCGCCCAGATGCGCCGCACGATCACCGCGCAGCGCCAACGCGAGCTTGCCGACCTGAATGTCACGATCGAGGAGGGCCTGTCGATCAGCGGCATCCAGCTCAGCAAGACGATGGGCACCGGCGCCTCGCTGATCGAACGCTTCACCACATCGTCCACGCAGTTGATCGACCTGGAGCTGCGTTCGGAGCTGGCCGGGCGGTGGCGAATGGCCTCGATGAGTATCATCTTCGCGGCGATTCCGGCGATCATCTATCTCAGCGCGGGCCTGCCGATGACGGCCGGAGGGCTGAGTATCGGCACCCTGGTCGCTTTCACCGCACTGCAGGCCGGGCTGTTCCGTCCGCTGCTGGGTCTGCTCAACGTCGGCGTCTCACTCGTCAGCTCACTCGCGTTGTTCGCGCGAATCTTCGAATATCTCGACCTTCCGATCGAGGTGGACGACCCCGCGACGCCCGTCGAGATCGATCCGGCCCACGTTACGGGACACCTGCGGTTCGAGGATGTCACCTTCACCTATCCGGGCAGCGACACAGCCGCGGTCGCCGGCGTCAGTCTGGATGTTCCCGCCGGTACAACGCTGGCGCTGGTCGGCGAGACCGGCTCCGGCAAGAGCACCCTCGCCGCACTGATCACCCGCCTCTACGACCCGACAAGCGGCCGCGTCACGATCGACGGGATCGACGTCCGCGAGCTGAGGCTGTCCGACCTCGCCGATGTGGTCGGTGTCGTCAGCCAGGAGACCTACCTGCTGCACACGACGGTGCGCGAGAATCTCCGCTACGCCAAGCCCGACGCCACCGACGCCGAGATCGAGGACGCGGCCAGGGCCGCCCAGGTGCACGAGCTAATCGCCGGACTGCCCGACGGGTACGACACGGTCGTCGGATCCCGTGGGTACCGCTTTTCCGGCGGTGAAAAGCAGCGCATCGCCATCGCCCGCACCCTGCTGCGCAACCCACGCGTGCTGGTGCTGGACGAGGCCACCAGCGCCCTGGACACCGAGACTGAACGCGCTGTCCAACGAGCGCTGGACGTGCTGACGCAGGGCCGGACCACCATCACGATCGCCCACCGTCTCTCGACCGTGCGTGACGCCGACCAGATCCTCGTCATCAATCACGGCCGCATCATCGAGTCGGGCACCCACGCCAGCCTGATCGCCAACAACGGCCGCTACGCCACCCTGGCGGCGTGAGCCGACCGGGTGGGCTTGAAAGGGCGCTAGTGTCGAGCAGGTGAGTCCGAGACAAGACGTGGTAGCGGCGGGTGGTCCCCGGTTCGCCAGCTTGGCCGAAAAGCTCTCGGGGTGACCGGGCTGGTGCTGGTCCTGGTCGCCGGCCTGGTGGTCGGCGGGTGGGGGCTGCAGCGGCACCTGATCTACTTCCCGGAGCCGTCCTCGGTGCCGCCGGTGTCCGGTGTGCTGCCCGGTGCCCGCGAGGTTGGGCTGCACACCTCGGACGGGCTGGAACTCGGTGCCTGGCTGACGCCGGCCAGCGGGCCCGGCCGGGACGTCACCGTGCTGGTGGCCAGCGGTAATGCGGGCAACCGGTCGGTGCGGGCGCCGCTGGCCGCGGTGCTGTCCCGCGCCGGAATGGCCGTGCTGCTGTTCGACTACCGCGGCTACGGCGGGAATCCCGGCAGCCCGAGCGAGGCCGGGTTGGCACTCGACGTGCGTGCCGCTCACCGGTACCTCACCCAGGAACACGGGGTACCGCAGGACAGGCTGTTGTATTTCGGGGAGAGTCTGGGCGCGGCCGTGGTCACTGAGCTGGCCACCGAGCATCCGCCGGCCGGGATGCTGCTGCGATCGCCGTTCGTCGACCTGGCCGCCGTCGGCCGAGCGCACTACCCGTTCCTGCCGGTCGACGCGCTGCTGCGGGACCACTACCCCCTCGCCGAGCAGCTGGCCCGGATCGCGGTGCCGACCACCGTGGTGTACGGAACCGAGGACCAGGTCGTGCCGCCCGACCAGAGCCGCGCGGTAGCCGCGGCCGCCGGCGGACCGACCGTGCTCGTGGCGGTCCACGGCGCCGACCACAACGACCGGGCATTGCTTGACGGCGGCGTGCTCCTGCGGGCCGTGATCGAACTCGCCGACCGCGCCACCGTCGACCGGACCTGACCTCTACCTCGCTGAAACTTGACCTGGCGACAACCGCCTTCACCCTGGTCTCCTTGTCGAATCCGCTCGGCATCGCGCCATCCTTTCCAACTTGGGAGATGTGCACGAAACCCAGGATGGTTCAAACTAGTTGTCGCCCTTGGTCAATTCAGCTTTGTGTACGGCCACCCGACCGCTATCGCCGTCGACCAATGCCTGATACGACGGGATCGCGTAAACACTGATCCGGTTGTCCAGAAAATCGGAGAACGCCAACTGCGTACCATTGTTCGATACATCAAGTCCGGTGGTCTGATTGCCGCCGACAATCGCGTCGAGCAGCCGCCCGGTCGCTGTATCGACCAGCACCACCGAGCCCCACTCCGGGCCGGGCAGGTAGTAGTTCGGGCCATTGCGCCCGCGGCAGGAGACGTACAGCACTCGTCCGTCCGGGGACAGGTCGATTGTGTTCGGATTACTGTCCACATCGGCCAACTGCTGCACGGTGTCGGTACGCAGGTCCACGACGTAGACCTGGGCAGTCCCCATGTCGCTGGCATACAGCCGCATTGCGGTGGCGTCGCCGACCAGGTGCCGCATTGCCCCATTGGTGCGGATCAGCACCCGGTCCTGCCCGCTGCGCAGATCGATCACCTGGATCTCACCGTTCTCGTAGCCGGCCACGTACAACTTGCCGCCGTCAGGAGTGACGAACAGCCCACGCGGAGTCCGTACGGTGGGGATCAGCCTCCGTACCTGACCGCTGACGAGATCAATTTCGGAGACGTTGTCACTGGACCAGTTCGCCAAATACAGCGTGCGTTCGTCAGGGGACAGCGCCATCACCTTGCTCCACGTGCCCCCGCCGTCGATCTGTCGCCGCACCGTGCCGGCGGTCGTGTCGATCTCGTACACCGATCCGGTCTCCATCTGGCTGGCGTACGCAGTTCTGCCGTCCCGAGTGAAGATCACTTCGACCGCGCCGTGCTGCCCCAACTCGACCTCGTGGAGCTGGTGGCCAGTGGTGGCGTCGTAGACTTGGACGCCGCGCCCGCCCAGCAGCGAGGTCCACACCTCCCGCCCGTCTGGGGTGAACGCCACCTGCTTGGGGTTGGCTCCGGTGTCCCAGCGCACCAGGCTGGTGAGCAGCTGGCCCTGCCTGTCCAGCCACACTGTCATGTCCCGGTCCTCGGTGAGCTGCACGGTCTGTCGCACGTCGTTGAACCCGGGCTGACTGATCATGACCGCCACCTGGCCGCCGGCCACCGTCGCCCGGTACGGCGTGGTGCCGGCCACCATGGCGCCGTCCGCACCCATCACCTCTACCCGTGCACCGTCCGGAACGCTGGAAACAGTGAGCACCCGGGGACCCACAAGGGGTTTGGGCGGGGACAGTGCCGTGCTGGGCGCGGTGATCGTTGGGGTCGCTGCCAGACTCTGCTGGCCAGCTTCTCCAGCGCAGCCGACCAGCAGGACGACGGACACTGCGCCAGCCAACGCGGCGCGCGGCACTCCACGCATGGTCCGAAGCATAAACCGC
>JBQTGW010000254.1:0-2009 GCA_052390495.1 Pseudonocardiales bacterium | reverse complement strand
GCTGCTCACCAATACTCGGCTCGTCCACAGCAAGGAGGCGGGGACGCTGCGCCACCCGTCGCTCGTGACCGGGCCGTCGCTCGTGACCGGGCTCTGAGACGAAGTCCAAGTCGCCTCCCCGATGGTCGCCCCACGCGCGGCGTCACACAATCGCCTATCAGGCTGACCCACGCGCACCGGGACGGCGCCGGGAGCCGGGCAGCAACATGGACAGAAGCTGGTGCCCGAAAGGGCAACGATCACCGGGTCAACGAGAGCCGGTTCTTCGTGCCCCCTCGACGCTGGGGTCGTTCCTGCGGGGGTTCACCTGGGGCACCGGGCGCCAGCTGGAGGTGGTGTCGCGGGGGGGCTGCTGGCGGAGCTGGCCGCGGTGACCCCGGTGCTGGCCGGCGCGGGCGTGATGGCGCATCTGGACATCGACTCCTGCCAGCGCCGGGTGTACGGCCATGCCAAGGCGGGCGCGGGATTCGGGGTGTGCAAGGCCGGCGGCTACCCGGTGCGCCTGCGCGGGCTCAACCCGCTGCTCGCGGCGGTGTCCACCCCGACGTGCGCGCCGGTGCTGGTCGGCACCCGGCTGCGCGGCGGGACCGCCGACTCCGCGCGGGGGCCGGGTCCTTCGTGGCCGAGGCGATCACCACCGCCCGGGGCGCCGGGGCCGGTGGGCTGCTGATCGCCCGGATGGACTCCGCGTTCTACAGTGGGGTACCGATCGCGGCGTGCCGCCGCGCCGGCGTGCGGTTCTCGGTCACCGCCCGCATGGACCGCAAGATCGCCAAGGCGATCGCGGGCATCGCCGAGGACGCACTTCGCCGCGAACGCGGCCTGGCTGACCTGCGCCGGGATCGCCCACAACCTGCTGCGCGCCGGCGCCACCCTCGCCTCGCGGCGCCACGGCACAGCCCGCGGCTCCACCCTGCGCCGCCAACTGATCAACATCCCCGGCCCGGCTCGCGCACCGCGGACGCGGCCACCTGATCCTGCACCTACCCCGCGACTGGCCCTGGCGAGACGCCTTCTGCGGGCTGTTCGACAGAATCGTCAGCGGCAAGCCATTCACACCCCGAAACAACGAAACGATCACCAACCCGAGAAAACGATCAACCAGAATTAGCCGGTGGATTGAGGTTCAGTGGTCGTGGGTAGTTCGGCGGTCATCGTCGGCGCCGGTCAGGCCTGTCATGTTGGGCCGCCTATGATCACCACCGACTTATCGTCCCGAGGCAACGTGTGCTTGTTGGGTGGAGCACGACGGTGCTTGTTGGGTGGAGCACGACGGGGCCGGGTGCCTTGGGGAGGGGGGCTCACCGGCCCCGTCGTGCTCGGGGCCCAGCCGTCCCGCCTGCGGGAGTTCACCGCTGGGGGGCAGCGGTGGCGGGACGGCCGGGGTCTGGTGGTGTGAGGTAGCCAATTCGCGGGCCAGCTGGGTCAGCAGGAGGTTGTCGTCGGGCTGGTGTAGCCAGTAACCAGCTGCGATACGCACTCGGCAGCGGCGGTAGCACCCCCCGATCACCGCGCCTGGGCGGCGGCAGGATCGGCAGCGGCCCCGCCGATCCACCGGGTGATCCAGCAACAGCGAATACATCGCCGCGCACGCCCGCCACGTCACCGAGCATGTCCCATTGTGATTACCGGACCCGGACTCCACTACGTCCACCAGAACCTTGCGCAACATGTCGCAGGCGAGCTGGTGGCTGGTCTGATACACACTCGGACCGGTGTTAGTCATCGAAGGAACACTGGATTCGTACGCGCTGCCATGCGTTGATTAAACGACATTTCCTGGCTTTCGGGTAGACATTTTTCAGTCACTTCCAGGATATTCCCGATCTGATTATTCCTGCATGAGATATGTACTGCACAGGGCATTCCAAGCGTCGGCGAGGATCGTCGGCAAGTCCGAATTACGGGGGGCCCAGCCGAGGTCGTGGCTGATTCGAGTGTGGTCCGCGATCAGAACCGGCGGCTCGGTGGCCGGGGGCCGGTGCGCGATCCGGACCTGACGACCGGTG
>JBQTGW010000253.1:0-12744 GCA_052390495.1 Pseudonocardiales bacterium | reverse complement strand
TTCGGGGGCATCATTTTTTTTGGGGGCATTATTTTCTGCAGGGTCGTCATCGTCGGGGCGCTCACCCAATGCGCCCAATGCGGTCCGGAATCGGCTGACGATGAACAAGGCGTAGTCGATGCCCACCCCGAGAGACATCATCGCGGCCAGCACAGGCGCGATGTCGATGACATTCATCATCTGGGTCAGCAGCGTCACCACACTCAGCCCGGCCCCGAGACCGAAAAGCGCTGTGACAATCGGCAACCCCATCGCGACGACCGACCCGAAGGCCAGCAGCAGCACGAAGACAGCGGCGATGAGCCCGACCGCTTCGCGACCCTGCCGAGGTTCTTCGGTCCGGACGATCGCCCGACCGCCGAGTTCCACCTGGAGGCTGCTGGTCCGCGCCGACTGCGCGGTGTCGATGACGTCTTCGACGGTCGCCTTGGGCAGATCGACGGCTTCCGCGTCGAACTGCAGCGTGGCGAATGCCGTCCTGCCGTCCCCGGAAATCTGCCTGCCGGGGCTGTCGTACGGGCTTTGCACGCTCGTGACGTGGGGCAGGGCGGCCACTCGGGCCAAGACGGCGGTCATGCCGTTCTTGACCGCGGGGTCGGTGACCTGCCCGACGCTGGTGTGGAACACGATCTGGCTGCTGTCCCCGGCAGCGGTGGGGAAGTTGTCCTCAAGCAGCGCGCGCGCCCTGGCGGAATCGGTGCCAGGCAGATCGAAATCCACGCGGTAGTCCGGCCCCACCGCGCTGGCGAGCCCGGTCAGCGCTACCACCGTGACCAGCCATCCCGCGATGACCTGCCAGCGATACCGGCAGCAGGCCTGCGCCAGCCTCCTCACCAACGGACTCCCTTCGGTACCGGCGGTTCCAGCCAGCGCTTGAGATCCGGATCTTCCTTCTGATTGAGCACAGCGCTGGCCCTGGTGACCTCGTTGCAGTGCTCAAGTGATATCTCCAGGGGAGGCAGCATCCTGCCGTGCTGCCCCGCGGCTACCAATCGGCCGGCCTCGCCCTCGCGGATTCGTACCTCGGCGGGGAACACCGGGCCGCACCCGTGGTCCCACAACCAGCGGCGCACCGCGTCCTTCACCGCGATCCGGCCGAGCAGCCACCGCACCCGGCCGGGTGGGGGGCAGCGGTCGTAGTCGGCGCGCTCCGCCGTGCCGAGGTACGCGCGCATGGTCAGCTCACGCGAAGCGAGGTCTGACCACCGGTCCGGCAGCACCACCCAACCGTCCGGCAGGAACCGCGACAACGTGTGTGTCTCGGGGAACCGTTCCGCAGCCTCGGTTTCCAGGTCGCTGTCGAAGCGGCGACCGCGCCATCCCTCGATGTGCGCCCAAACCTGGCCTTGGCGGCACAGCTGCACATCGGCGTTCACCATCGTCTCGGTGACAGCCGAGAACCGGACTGTGCTGTCGAGTTTGCTGCCGGCGGCGGGATGCGGGCCGAAGAGGCGGATGCGCTCGATAGAAAGCGGTAACGCCACACGTTTGGTGGTGTGGGTCGACATCATCCAGTACCAGGCGAGCTGTCCGGTGCTGTCCAGCAGACCCCCCAGCGCCGCCGGCGCCGTGATGATGGCGCGCACGTGCCGCTCGCCCTGTGCGACGAGCTCAGTGATGCCTTGAAAGCGCGGGCCGTGGAAGATCCACCGCGTGCGGTAGAACTCCTCGGCGGTGACGTCGGGGGTGCGCTCGGCATGGGTGTCCACTGGCCAGGCAGCCGGCGTGGGTGTGGGGTAATGGTGGCCCAGCTCGATCATTGCCTGCGCGTACTGACCAACGCTGACCTTGACGTGGTCGGGCCCTTCAGGGACGACGGCGATGGGGACGTCGACCAGTGGCGTGGCCACCAACCAACGGCTCAGCTGCACGTTATGGACAGCCACCGCACGCTGGCCGGGGAAGGCCTGTTCGGCTGCATCGATCATGTGGTGAACCAGGGTGGTACCCGGCACGACCGGCCAACGGTCGGCCTCGTCCGGCCAGTCCTCGCGCTGCCGGTAGAAGCAGTGGTCGCGGAGGTACGGCATGGTTTCGGTGGAGACCCGCAGCACCGTGTGGAACTCCTGCTGCACTTGCCGGAAGCCCGCTCGTGCGTCGATCACGGCAGCGGTGGAGTCGGCGGTCTCCCGTAGCAGCTCAGCAAGCTCGGCTACCAAGGGAATCCGGGTCGCGAGCTGGTCGAGTCCGGAAAGCGACCCGGAGGACGACGGCATCGTGAGGACTGGCACAGTGCCGTTGAGCGAGACCAGCGGCGTTGACAAATCGAGCTTGACCGGTTGTCGGCCCGGCTTGGCGCTGACGGGAGGGTCACCGTCGACCGCCAGCGGCCTGCCGCCCTCCACCCACAGGGCGGTGACGACCCTGCGCAGTTGGTCGAGACCGCTGTGCCGGGCAGAGTTGGCCGCCACTGCGAGGTGATCTTTGCCGCGCAACGTATCGTCGATCAGCGAGCTCAGTTTCCCGGGGCCGACCTGCACGAACACGCGGACGCCTGCGGCATGTAGCGCTACTACGAGCTGGCGCAGGCGCACTGGCTCGAGTAGGTGCCGCACGAGCAGCGCCCGGACCTCGGCCTCCTGCTGGGGATAGGGGGCGGCGGTGGTCGCCGACCAGATGGGCACCGAAGGGGGGCGCAACCGGAGACGGTCGGCCGCCTGCTGGGCCGGGACCAGGTACGGCTCCATCATCGGCGTGTGGAAGCCCGAGCGGAACGGGAGCACCGTGGCGGGTATTCCGCATTTGCGCAGCGAGGCGACCAGTTCGTCGACTGCGGGGACCGGCCCGCAGACGATCGACGAGCTGGGCGAGTTGTCGTGCGAGACGACGATCTCCGCGCGGCCCGCGATCACGTCGGCGGCCTGGTCGGCGCCGCAGCCCAGCACGGCGGAGGAGAGGTCGTCGGGCGCTGGGATCGCGTCCAGGTCGACGGACTCTAGGAACTCGTCGATCGCGGCGCTCGCGTACATCCCTGCCGAGATCATCGCGGTCAGCTCGCCGATGCTCTGGCCGGCCACCACGTCGGGGATGATGCTCAACCGGCGCAGCGCCTGGTCGAGTAGCCGACAGACGGCGAGCACGCTGGTCCCGTGCCTGCCGTGATTTCGTACCGAGACCTCCGGCATGCGCAGGCCGAAGCGCGCCGCCACGTCGTCGACCCTCGGCTCGAACTCGGCCTCCAAACCGGGGAAGACGAACGCGACCCGCCCACCGGGACGGGTGCGCAGCAGCGGCTGGGGGCTGAACCAGACGTCGTTGCCGCCGCGCCACGCCTCGCCGTTGGCGACCGCTCTGCGAGCGAAGGCGAGGCGCTCCGGGGTCGGTCCTACGACGCCCAGCCGACAGCCGTCGCCCTCCTTCGCGGCGCCATCTGCGTCGAGCAGCGCGGCGATCCCGGCCGGGCTGTCCGCGGCCAAGCGGAGTACCCGCTCGGGCTCGCGGACGGTGACCGGCCGGCGCGGCGGCCGAACGTTTGCCTGCCCAGCGTGCTGCTCCACAACCGCATGGGTGCTGATGCCGCCGAAGCCGAACGAGTTGACTGCCGCCCGCCGGATCCGCTGGTTGCCGCCGAGCTCCCACGGCTCCGCCGAGCTGATCGTCCGGAACCGGGTGCGTGCCATTGCGGGATGCGGGTCTTCGCACCCCAGAGTGGGCAACAGGACCCCATGGTGCACCGCGAGCGCCGCCTTGATCAGGCCGGCGACGCCGCCGGTCGACATGGTGTGCCCGATCATCGACTTCACCGAACCGATCACCGCGCGCTCGCCGGTGGGTGGGCCGAACACGCGTGAGAGTGAGGTGAGTTCGGCTTGGTCGCCGACCGGTATCGCGGTGCCGCTTGCCTCCAGTAGTCCGATCGAGCCGGGCTCGGCGGGGTCCAGTCCGGCTGCCTGCCAGGCCCGCTGGGCGGCGAGTGCCTGGCTGTCCGGCTCGGGATTGAACAGGCTCCCACCTCTGCCGTCGCTGGCCACCCCGGTGCCACGGATGATGGCGTAGATCCGGTCACCGTCCCGCTCGGCGTCGGCCAGCCGTTTGAGCGCCACCACGCCGGTGCCCTCGCCGACCAGCAGGCCGTCCGCGGCGCGATCGAAGGGCAGCATCCGCTGGCTGAGCGACAACACCTGTAACCGGGCCAACATGCTCCACATCAGGATGTCGTCACAGTGGTACACGCCCCCGGCCAGTACCAGATCGCAGCGCTCGCGGGCCAGCTCCCCGATCGCCTGGTCCACGGCGACCATGGAGGCGGCGCAGGCGGCATCGACCGTATAGGCGGGACCCCGGAAGCCGAACCGGCTGGCGATGTGGGAGGCAACCAGGGCAGGCACCAGGCCGCTGAGGGACTCCAGCCCCAGCGGGCCGACCTGCTCGGTGAACGCGACCTTGATCCGGTCCAGCTGCTCCGGGGTGAGGTCGGGCGCCAGCTCGCTCAGGGTGTGGACCAGTTGGTGCGGGGTGCGGATCCGCTGCTCGAGCCGGACCAATCCCTGGGTCACGTAGCCGATCCGGCCGAGGATGACGCCGATCCGGTCCCGGGCGGGTAGCCGCTGGGCGCCTCCGGCGTCGGCGACTGCCGAGGCCGCAATCTGCAGGGCGATGAGCTGATCAGGCTCGGCTTCGGCCAAGGAGCTCGGCATGATGCCGAACTCGGTCGGGTCGATCTCCGCGAGGCCGTCGACGAAGCCGCCTCGACGGCAGTAGATGCGGTCGGCCCGCGGTGGGCCGACCGCCCCGTCCGGATCGTGGAAACTCGCGTCCCACCGGTTCGCGGGGACGTCGGTGATCGCGTCGACCCCATTGACCAGGTTCTGCCAGTACGAGTCCAGATTGGCCGCGCCGGGCAGCAGCACCGCCATGCCGACGATCGCGACCGGCGGCTGGAGGCTCGTCATACCGGCCAACCAGGGGCGGTGTAGACGACGGCGCGCAGCGACGGCGCGCCCCAGGCGAGCTCGCCGAGCAGGCAGCGGGTGCCCTCCTCGGGATCGATCAGCGCGATGCCGCGCCGGTCATACTCCTGCGCGAGCTCCGACGTCACCATCCCGGCGTGCGTGCCGCCGGGCGCCCACGGACCCCAGTGCACGGTCAGCGCGCGGTGCCCGGTGCGGGATGACCACGAGGCACCGAGGGATTCGAGCGCGTCGTTGGCCGCTGCGTAGTCCGCCTGCCCCGGGTTGCCGAGTACCGCCGCGACGCTGCCGAAGAGCACGACGAACCGGGGCACGTCGGGGAGATCTTCGAGGGCGCCCAGTAGTGCGGCTGCGCCGTCGACCTTGGTGGCGAACACGCGGCGGAAGGACTCGATGTCCTTGCCTGCTAACAGCCGGTCCTCGAGCACGCCAGCGGCGTAGATCACGCCGTCGATCCGGTCGTGCTCGGCGTAGACGTCCTTGACCAGCCTGTGCATGGCGTCCGGGTCCCGCGCGTCCACCGTGTGGTAGCGAGCAGAACTGCCCAGCGCGGGCAACTCGGCGAGGGTGGCCTCGACCTCCCGCTGGGCCAAGATCTGGCCTGCGGCACGCTCCACCTCGGCCGGTGACCGGTGGCCCAGCGTGGCAAGCGCGGCTCGCAGCGCTGGCCGGTCATCGGCTGCCGCGATCGCCGGATCCGCTGGCTCGGTCGGCAGCGGGGTTCGCCCGGCCAGTTCGATCCGGCAGCCGCTTTCGCGAGCCAACCTCGCCGCGAATCGGGCGGTGATCCCCCGGGCGCCTCCGACGAGCAGCACCACCGAGCTGCGGTCCAGCCCGATCGCGGTGGTGGACGCGCTCGCCTGGGCCGGGTCGTCCGCGAGCGGCGCGTCGACCATGCCAAGCGTGTGCCTGGCCCCGGCTGCGTGCCGCACGACGGGGGCGCCCTCTGGCGCGGTCAGTTCACCGAGGAGTAGCTGGGCGATCACCTCGGGCGACCAGGTCGGATCGACCTCGACGAGGGTTGCCCGGGTGTCCGGGTACTCCTTGGCCACCGTGCGGAAGAAGCCGCGCAACCCGGCGGCCTGGACGCCCCCTTCGATCGGGCAGGCGGCCAGCAGCCAGCGCGGGCGCTGCGCCAGCGCCGCCTGGAAGGTCAGGAATGCCTCGGGCAGTAACGGGTCGTCGTTGGCCGTGAGCGCGTCAAGCCAGACCAGCCCGTCCAGGTGCTCGTCGAGGTCGCCGTCGCGGGCCGCGGCACCGTGCCCGCTCAGCTGGGCGGCCAACTCGTCGCCGAGGCCGCTGTCGCCGCCCACGACCACGAACCGGCGGCCGCGCAGCGCCGCGCCATCGACGGGACCGCCGTCACTGAGCAGTCTGGGCTCGATCACGAACCGGGTAGGTACCACCCCGTTGGAGTTGGGCCCGTTGGAGTTGGGCCCGCTGGAGTTGGGCCCGCTGGAGTTGGGCCGTGATTCGCCACCCACCCGGGGCGCGCCACCCACCCGGGTGTCCAGCCATGCGGCGATCGCGCCTGCGGTGCGTGCCTTCGCAAGCTCTTCCATTTCGGGGTCGGTGAGTTTGGTGGTGTCGGCGCGTTCGCCGAGGCGAGTGGCGAGCACGCCCATGATCTCGGTGCGCTTGATGGAATCGATCGACAGATCGGCCTCGAGGTCGAGGCCCGGCTCGATCATGTCGATCGGGTAGCCGGTGCGTTGACTGATGATCTCCAACACGCCGGTTAGGTTGTCCTTGGGTGTGGGTGCCTGGACAGGTGTGACAACGGCTGCAGTCGGCTCCGCGACCGGCAGCGCACGCCGGGATGTGGGTGGTGGCGCCGACCGCGGTGCGGCCGGACGCGCGTCGGCCTCGGCGCCGAGGTAGGTCAGCAGCACGTCACGTTGGGCGGCCACCATCTCCCGGCTCGTGCGGAGGAACTCGCTGATCAGCGCGTCGCCGTCGCTGTTGTCCTGCGCTGGCGCCGGGGCCATCGACACCTGCCGCGCGGGGGTCAGGCCGCCGGGCAGGCAGGCACCGTCGGCGGTGCGGACCAGGTGGCCGTCGATGTTCCAGCCGGGCTGGGGCGGTGGCGTGGTGTTGGTGACGTCGGCGGCGTCGCGGCCGTTGAACAGCCATCCCGTGCGCAGCCGCACCCCGGCGACCGCGAGCTTGGCCACCGCGGCCAGGAAGCCGGGAAGTCCCGGTGTGGCCGGGGCGTCGCAGGCCACGGCGACGTGCGGGCGCTCGCCCAGGATCGCGGCGACCAGCCCCGTCAGCACCTGCCCGGGGCCAGCTTCCACGAAGACCCTGGCTCCTGCCGCATACATCGATTCGATCTGCTCGGCGAACCGCACCGGCGCGCCGACCTGTGCGGCCAGCTCGTCCCGCACTGCGTCCGCCTGCGGGGGATAGGTGGCCGCGGTGCGGTTGGACCACACCGGCGTGGCGAGGTCTCGCAGCGCATGACCGGACAGCACCTCGGCGAGCCGCCCACCGGCATCGGCGACCACTGGGCTGTGGAACGCGCACGCCACCGGCAGGCGGGTGCTGGCATGGCCCGCACCGGCCAGCTCGGTGATCGCGCGCTCGACCAGCGCGGTGGGTCCCGAGATCGCAACCTGGCGAGGGCTGTTGTGGTTGGCCAGCACTACCTGATCCGCCAGATCCGCCGCCTGTAGCACCCGCTCTACTTGTGCTCCCGATGCCGAGACGGCGGCCATGGTGCCCGGGTCGTCGCCGGCCGCCGCGAGGATCGCCTCGGCCCTGGCCTCGCTCAGCTCGAGCAGCGCCGCCGGGTCGAAGGCACCGGCCGCGCACAGCGCGACCAGCTCGCCG
Organism: Pseudonocardiales bacterium; assembly: GCA_052390495.1. GTDB lineage: Bacteria > Actinomycetota > Actinomycetes > Mycobacteriales > Pseudonocardiaceae. The sequence continues at coordinate 5,002 of JBQTGW010000253.1, read as the reverse complement.
TAGCTGTGCCCGGCGAGCATGCCCACCTCCACGCCCAACCGGGTGAGCAGGTGGTGCATGGCAAGGCCGGCAAGGCCCAACGCGGGTTGCGCGACGCGGGTATCCCGCAGCCGCAGCTCGTGCCTGCGGGGGCCATCGGGGTCGAACGCGGCTGGCGGGAACAGTGCGTCGGCCCACCTCCGGCCGAGTTGGAGCAGGTGGCCGAGCTCGGGGAACGCGACGAACAGCTCGGCGAGCATCCCCGGCCGCTGGCTGCCTTGACCGGGGAACAACACGGCGACTTTGCCCGACTCGCTGGGCCCAGCGAGCATGGGCCCAGCCTGCAACAGACCCCGAGTCACGTCATGTTCACCTGCGGCGGCCCGGCGCAGCAGGTCGGCCAGGTCGTCGAGGTCACTTGCCACGATCGCCACCTGCACCGGCTCGTCGGACCGGTCGGCCCACCGGGAGGCCGTCCTGGCCAGGTCGCGGAGCCGCCACGGGCGGCCTGCGTCGTCGTTGACCCTGGTCAGCTCCACCAGCCGGGCGATGGCGTGGCAGGCGGCAGGATGGTCGGCACCGCGGAAGGTGAGCAGCTCCGTCGGCCACTGGTCGATGCCGTGTCGCGGCGTCGTGGTGCCGTCATAGCCCTGCAGGACGACGTGGAAGTTGGTACCGCCGAAGCCGAAGGCGCTGACGCCCGCGACCCGCTCGGCGGGCGGCGCCGCCCAGGGGCGGGCGAAGGGGGAGAAGGCGAACGGGCTGGACTCCGCCTGCCACTCTTTGTTCGGCTGGGTCACGTGCAGGGTGGGCGGCCGGATCCCGGTGTGCAGCGCGAGCGCCGCCTTGATCAGCCCGGCCAGGCCCGCCGCGCATTTGGTGTGCCCGATCTGGGATTTCACCGAACCCAACGCGCAACTGCCGGGCGCCGCGCCTGCCTCGGTGAACACCCCGGTCAGGGTGCGCAGTTCGGTTCGGTCCCCGAGTACCGTCCCGGTGCCGTGCGCCTCCACCAGCCCTACTTCGGCGGGCGAGATGCGCGCGTTGCGGTAGGCCCGCTGCACAGCATTGCGTTGGCCCTCGGGCCGGGGGGCGGTGAGGCTGCGTGACTTGCCGTCACTCGCGCTGCCGACCCCCTTGATCACCGCGTAGACGCGGTCACCGTCACGCTCGGCGTCCGCGAGGCGCTTGAGCGCCACGCAGGCTACCCCCTCACCGAGCGCGATGCCGTCGGCGGAAGCGTCGAACGTGCGGGACTGCCCGGTGGGCGACAACGCGTGCACCGAGGAGAAGACCAGGTAGTCGTTGATGCAGTTGTGCAGGTCGCCCCCGCCGCACAGCACCAACTCACTCGTCCCGCTGGCCAGTTCCTGACAGGCCACGTGGATCGCGGCGAGCGAAGACGCACACGCCGCGTCCACGGTGTAGTTGGCGCCGCCCAGGTCCAGCCGGTTGGCGATCCGGCCTGCGATGACGTTGGCGAGCATGCCGGGAAACGAATCCTCGGTCATCGGGGGCAGCTGGGCGGTCAGTTCCTCGGGGATCTCGCTGACGTAGCCGGGCAGCGCGGTCCGCAGCACCATCGCGTTGGACAGGTCGCCACCGGCTTCGGCGCCGAACACCACGGCGGTCCGGGAGCGGTCGAAGTCGCGGTGTTCGTAGCCCGCGTCCGCCAACGCCCGCCGCGCGGCCTCCAACGCGAGCAGCTGCACCGGCTCGATGCTGGTCAACGAGGCCGGGGGGATGCCGTAGCGCAGGGGGTCGAACGGGATCCTGGGCAGAAAGGCCCCCCACTTCGACGGTGTCAGCGCGCCCGCCGTGGGCCCGGTGGCCCCAGGGGAGTAGTAGATCTTGGTGTCCCACCGCTCGGCGGGCACTTCGGTGACCGTGTTCACCCCTGCCACCACGTTTGCCCAGAAGCTCGCGAGGTCCGGCGCGTCGGGGAACATGGCGGCCATGCCGACGATCGCGACGTCCAGCGGTGGGCGGTCGGTCTTCGTCGGTTCCTCGGTGGTGGTAGTCCCGAGCCGGATCCGCAGCTGCTCGGCCTGTTGGGTGAGCCAGTTCGCCGCCTGGTCGCTGACCGCGGAGTGCAACGCGGCGATCGTCGTGGTGGCCTTTCGCAGCACCGCGACCTGACCGGCCATGTACAGGCCCTGCGCCAGCTGCTGGTCTTCGCCGACACTGACCAGATCGGCGCCGTGGCGCTGTACGCCCTTGCTGGCAATGCGCAGCCGCCCCTGGTTGAGCAGCTCCAGCTCCTCCCACACCTGGCGGTCGGGCAGGCCGCGGGCGTGCAGGTCGCTGCGGATGAGCTGGAAGCTCTCGGCGAACGGGCTGGCCAGGCAGCGGGTGACGTGGCCGGGTGCCGTCTCGAGCAGCTCGGTTCGCTCGGCCGCCACCACCTGGCGCTGGAACAGCGGCTCAATGGCACCGCAGCCGACCGCCTCCTCGGTGAACAGGTAGGCGGTGCCCATCAGCACGCCGACACCGGCACCCCGGCGGGCCAGCGGCGCGGCCATGGCGGCGACCATCGCCGCGGAGCGCGCGTCGTGGATGCCGCCTGCGAACAGCACCTGGATCTGGGCGGGCAACCCCTCGTCGCCTTGGGTCTCATCGATCCGTGCGTCCAGGTAGTCGGACAGCACGGTGAGCTGGGCCTCCCACAGCGCGAAGCTCGACCGGGGGCCGACGTGGCCACCGCACTCGGAGCCCTCGAAGATGAACTTGCGAGCGCCCGCTTCGAGGAACTGCTCAAGCAGACCAGGGGAGGGGACGTGCAGAAACGCGCTGATCCCGACCTCTTCCAGCGCTGCCGCCTGCGACGGCCGCCCGCCCGCGATCACCACGCAGGACGGCCGTGCCTCGCGGATGGCCTCCAGTTGAGCGGCGCGGGTCTGCTCCGGCGCGAAACCCAGCACGCCGACGCCCCACGGGCGCTCACCCAGCGCGGTCCGGGTCTGGTCCAGCAACGCGCGGGTCTGGTCCCGGTTTGCCAGCGCGAGCGCGACGAACGGCATTGCGCCGTGCTCGGCGACCACGGCGGCGAATCCGGCCTGGTCGCTGACCCTGGTCATCGGTCCCTGGGCAATCGGGAGCACAGTGCCCAGCGCACGGGACAGCGCCGCGCCTGCGCACAGCACATCCGTGGCCCCCTCGTCACGCACCGTGTCGAGGATCGACTCCCGGACCGCGCGCACCGCGCGACCGGCCGTGCCGAACCGCTCGGCGAACCGCTTGGCCAGCCAGGCGTCCTGGCCGATCGGCAGGAGTTGGGCCGGACCACGCCGCAGCAGAACCCGATGGCCGTCGAGCACCACGGTCTCCGAGCCGTCCATCGCGGCGATCACCGAGCCCACCTCGTCGGGCAGCTCGGACTCGGCCAGCAGGGCGAGTTGGCTGTCCAGCACCACCCCGGCCGCTCCGCCGAGCACCGCTGCGGCCGCGGTGCGCAGGCCGACACCGCCGCAGATCCACACCGGCAGGTCCAGCCCCGGTTCGGCGAGCAACCGCTGGAGCAGCGCGAAGGATCCCAGCTCACCGACCCGCCCGCCGGCCTCATGCCCCCTGGCGACCAGGCCCGCAGCCCCGTCCTGCGCCGCCCGCAGCGCCTCCTCGACGCCGGTGATCTCGACCAGGAGCCGGTAGCGTTTGGGCAGGTCCGCAGCCTGCCACGGCGAGCCCGCGCCGAGCAGCACGGTATCCACCTCGGCGGGCAAGTCGTCCGGCGCCAGCGCGCACCCCGCCGCCACTCGGACACCGAAGGACCCCGGAGCCCACCGCCGGACCAGCTCCAGTGCGGTTCGCGCTTGGCTGGCCTGGCCCTGGCCAGCGCCCAGATCGAGCACGCCAAGCCCCCCGCCACGGCAGACTGAACCGACCAGCCGAGCATTCGGCTCGCCGAAGGGGCTCACTCCGATGACGAGTTCGCTCCGACCCATCTGGACGGCCATGGAGATCTCACTCGTAGTCACTGCCCAACCTCCCCCGGGGGCCTCTCGGTCAGGCTCCACGAGGGGCCAGCGTGCGCACACTCAGCGCCACCCGCAACCGTCGCGCCCGCACCGGGTGAGAATGTCAACCCCATGTGACCAGCCACTGTCTTGACCTGCTGACGTCTGCTTGACTACCTGGCGTGATCAGAGATTCCGGCGCTTGAGTGACCCCGCCCCCGGGCGCGTTGCCGGGGGCGGGGTTCCTTTCGCCGTTCCGTTCGGCGAAAGGACGGTCGGTCGCCGGGAGCCGGGGGGGTTGCTACGACCGGCGGCCGACCGGGTCAGATGGCCCCGAACCCTGGTGGGCCGACCACGCTTGCGACGCAGTCGGTGCACGTCCGGGCTATCCGGTTCACTGTGCTGCTCGCCAGCGCGTGCAGGATTCGCAGTAGCCGCGTTCCGGGGTGGTGAGGCTTGCGGTGAACACTTCGGCGCCGCAGGCCGCAACGTACCGACCGGCGCGGCAACCAGCCGCGAACGCCTCGTCGGTGATGAGGTGCGCGCTGCGGGTGCGAGTATCGGTTATCGCTACCACGAGGACGCGGACCGGCTTAGCCTGCGTGGTGCGGCGGTGCCTGGCCAACGTAAGCTCACCCCCTTCCTATACTTAACTCGCTCGGCTGTCGGCGGCCAGAAGTAAAGTCATGCTCACCGATCGTGACTATTGATGCAGCGAAACGGGGCATAAGTCCATGGTTCGGATGCGGACCGTGACGGGCGTCTGCATCCCGCCGCGGATCCTGTGTTGCGTCGTTACTGGTCGTCGTTGGACCGGTAGGGGTCTTTGGCGGTGATGTCCGGGAAGCGGCGGAAGTCGCGGTCGGCGGTCCAGATCGAGCCGACGCCGTGCTGGCGCATCAATGCGCACCAGCTCGACCGCCCGGTCGTGGCGGGGACTAGCGGTGTCGGAGGCGTAGAGCAGGACGTTCGCGTCGATCGCAACGCTCACCGCGGCTGCTCACCGGTCCGCGTCGAGGATCGCCTGCACCGCGTCCCGATCCTCCAGATCGACCCGTGCCGCCATCGGT
>JBQTGW010000252.1:0-4027 GCA_052390495.1 Pseudonocardiales bacterium | reverse complement strand
CGGTGGTACGCATGTCTTCTTGGAGCTCGCTCAGATCGACAAAGCTCCGGCCGGGGTGCCTGAAGTGTTTCCCTGTATCCGGTTCCATCACCATAACCGGTTCTGGCACCGCATCGAGGCGCAGGGTGGCGGGTTTCACTTCAAGACCGGAGATCCGGCCCGCAACGACTACTCGGACATCCGGGCACGCAACATCTATGCGACCGGGAAGCTGGAGGTCACCGGCGAGGGTGGAGTGAACGTCGACCTGCTGGTGAACGGGCGGCTGCGGTCCAACAACAACGACGGCGGTCTGTGGGTCGCCGAGGACCGTTTCGTCGGTGGTCACAGCACTGACCGGATCGGTTTCTTCAACGGTAAGGCGTGGCGGCTCTCGGTGCTGCCGAACGGTAATGTCGGTATCGGTACGACAGGTCCCCCGTGGAAGCTGTCCGTCAGTTCCTCGACAGAGCATCTGGCGCTGTATCGAGAATCGACGGAGACCGCCGGTGGCGCGCATGTCTTCCTAGAGCTCGGGCAGATCGACAGTTCCCCGGCTAAAGTGCCTGAAGTGTTTCCCAGTATCCGATTTCATCATCATAACCGGTTCTGGCACCGCATCGAGGGACAGGGCAGCGGCTTTCATTTCAAGACCGGTAATCCAACCAGTAACGATTACTCGGAAATCCGGGCGGGGGCCCTGCGCATTGGAGGAACCACCATCGGCGAAGCCGAACTCTCCATCCTGAAAAAGCTGGCCGCCGGAACTCTTGAGTTCTATCTCCTCAATGTTCCGCACAACGAGTACGCTTATGCGGCCAGCGACGGTTTTAAGTACGATAGTGGCCGTCGGCGTATCTTCACCTGGGCGGAAGTGAAAGGGCAGCGCGTTACCCAGGGAGTCTGGCAGATTCAACCAGTCTGAGCAGGCCGGATGCCCGCGCTGACAAGCGCCGAGAACCAATTCCACGCCGAGAGACAGGCCCGAGAGACAGGCCCGAGAGACAGGACAGTGCCGATATGCAGGAACAACTGGAGAAGCGCGTCGTCGAGCTGGAGGCCGAGTACCGGACCGGTCAGGAGATGCTCGCCGACCTGGAGACCAAGCGGGCAGATCTCCAACAGACCTTGTTGCGGATCAGCGGTGCCATTCAGGTGCTGCGGGAGCTGATCGGTGCAGGACTCGAATCCGCAGGTGATGGCGTTGAGTCAACACAGCCGAGGATTTCTCCGCAACATCACGACGGAGTTCCGTCGCCCAGTCTCGTCGCCGGGTGAACGCAATGGGGCTTCCTGAGTGAAAGGATGGCTGCCTTGTCAGCTCGCCAGTTCGACGCTACTACCTCGCCGGCGATGCGAGGCGTCGCCGGGCGACAGGTGACCGGCGGTAAGCCGGTAATCTCCGAAACCGCGACGCCGCAGGCGGCCGGTCACGGCGGACCGTCCCAGGCCGCCTTGGGTGTCGGTGTCCGGCCTGCGCAAGCCCAGGCCGCGAGGCTGAGTCGGCTCAGCGGTGGTCGGCTGGACCGAGTGGGTGACGCGCTGCTGCAGTTGCAGCGCCGGCACGGCAATCGCTACGTACAGCGGCTCGTCGGGCACGCGCGGCGGCATACCGACGTCGGCGCGGACACGTCGGCTCGTGTGGGGAACGCGCTGCGCGGTTCGGGGAGCCGCACCGTGGGCGATGTGTTGCGGCGCGACAGTGACGAGGTCATGGCGGGCGAGCAGGTGCGGTCGGTGCTGCGGTCCGGGGGTGCTCCGCTGGATCCGTCGTTCCGGGACAGGGCGGAGTCGTTCCTCGGCGCCGATCTCTCCCAGGTCCGGGTGCATACCGGCGCCGTGGCGGCCGAATCAGCCCGAGCGGTGCAGGCGCATGCGTACACGAGCGGTGTCCACGTCGTGTTCGGCCAGGGCATGTACGACACGCGTTCCACGGCCGGGCAGAACCGTCTCGTGCACGAGCTGACCCACGTGGTGCAGCAGCAGCGAGGGTCGGTGGCGGGCACCAGAGGCGCGGGCGGACTGTCGCTCAGCGATCCATCCGACCGGTTCGAACGGGAGGCCGGCCGATCGGGGGCCGCATTCGCCTCGGCGGCGACACAGCAGCGTGAGGAGCACGGCAGGCACCGAGGGGTGGTGAATCGCGAGGCCCCTGCCCCGCAGCACTGCACAGGCGTCGCGTCCAGATCCGCATCGGCGCCGGTGCCCATTCAGCGCTTCAAGATTCCGTCGGGCGGCGCGTCCTTCTCGTCTGGTGCTTATGGTGAAGGCTATCTCTACATGAAGGGGACTCCCAAGTTATCGCTCCAGCCGCGCAGCGGCGGTAGCGGAGGGTACGACGTGGTCGAATCCCACGTCACGGTCTTTCCTCGTTCGAAAGGCTCGGATCAGGCCGACAATTTCCACGTCACTTTCGTCCTCACGTCGAACGAGGGCAAGGCGGGATCGGGCCTTGCGCGCAAGCAGGAGGAGGCGGAGAAGGCAGCGAAGGCCAAAGAGGAGGCCACGAAGGCGGCGCACCTCAAGGGTTCTCTGGCGGAACGGACGTCGGCGAGATTCGACACGAGTGGCGGGGCATGGCGGAGGGGCGGCGGAATCAGCGTATCGAAAGATATCTCTATTCACTTCCACGGTGACGAGAAAGGCCTGTACAGAAACGACTTTGAAGCCAAGTTCGGACGTCGGTCGGACTTCCACACCCTGGGAAATTACCGGAAACTCCATGGTGTGGCGGAAAGTATCGCAGGATCCTTCATCGATAAATACTTGAAAGAGTAGGTCGTGCGTTCCTGCCGCTACGGTGCCGCTTTCGGTGCCCTTCTCGTTCACAGCGCTGGAACGCTCGTCGTGGTTCGGTCACTCTGGGGTGGGTAGCGGCCATGACGGCCCACTATCGGGGTCGGTGAGCCAGATAATGTGGTGCTCGGGGGTGGCGGTGAGTCCGAACTGTGACCACGCCGGTCGGCCGTGGCGGGTCCACTGCTCCCAGGCCGTTTCTATCCGGTCCCAGAGCGGCTGGGGGCCGCCGAAGCGGAGTTGGTAGCGGCTGTCGGGGCCGGGGTCGCGGTCGACCTCACACCAGGAGCTGTCACGGGTGATCAAGCAGGTGGTGACGGGGCGGGTGAGGTCGGCGCTGGGAGTCAGGGATTGCACGGTGCCGCACGGCACGAACAACTGAGCCAGGAACCGGAATTCTTTGTCCAGTTCAGCAGGGTCGATCGTGGTGCTGCCGGAGCGAGGCTGACCCGGAGCGCGGCGGGGTCGTGGTACACCCACGGTGGGTCCCGGGTGCGGGCGCAGTCTCATGAACCGTCCCCACCAGGGCAGGAACCGGCCCGCCACCAGCGGTGCGGTGGACTTTTTGCGCAGGGTGACCAGGTTGCCCGCCCCAAGCGGCCCTTCGACGTCGGCCAGGATCAGCCCACCGGGTCGCAGCTGCTCGATCCAAGTGGCGGGGATGGTCGGGACCGAGCATGTCGCGATGATCCGATCGTAGGGGGCATGCTGCGGTAAGCCGCCCGCGCCGTCGGTTGCGGCGAGCGTGGGGCCGTAGCCCAGCCGGGCCAGCCGAGGTTGGGCAGTATCGATCAGGGCGGGGTCTACGTCCACGGAGAAGACATTGGACGAGCCCAGCCGGTGGGTGAGCAGGGCGGCGTTGTAGCCGGTGCCGGTGCCGATCTCCAGGACACGGTGCCCGTCGGCGACGTCGAGTTCTTCCAGCATCCGGACCATCAGGTCCGGTTTGGACGAGGAGGACACCGGGATCTGCACGCCACGCCCGGCGTAGTCGGCCACGGCGGTGATCAGGGTGGTATCGGAATAGACCAGCTCCAGCCACGCCTGTCGCTGTGCGGGATCGGTGGGGGTGACACGCTGCCAGGTGGCGGGGCGGGTGCTGGTGTCCTGGCGGTAGTAGTGCGGGATGAACTCGTGCCGCGGCACCGCACAAATCGCAGAGCGCCACTGCGGGCTGCGCAGATCCCCATCGGCGATGAGTTTGTCGGCCAGGCGCTGCGCGCGAACCGCCCAGTCCGTTACCGTCACCGGC
>JBQTGW010000251.1:0-27513 GCA_052390495.1 Pseudonocardiales bacterium | reverse complement strand
GTCCGCAGCCAGTCCGCAAGAAGCCCACAAACGGCCAACGGCGACCAACGTGAGCAAACGGCAAAGACGCAGCTCAGAATAGGCGCTGGGGCCTTCCGCGCTGATCAGCTCGGTACAGGCCGCGTTTGCTGATGTACTGCACGACCCCGTCGGGTACCAGATACCAGACCGGCAGGTCGGTGGCGACGCGCTCCCGGCAGTCCGTCGAGGAGATCGCCATGGCGGGCACTTCGACCAGGCTCACCGCGCCGGGCGGCAGGTGCTCGTCGCCCAGCGGGAACCCCGGGCGCGTCACCCCAACCAGGTGGGCCAGGTCGAGTAACTCCCCGACCCGCTTCCAGGACAGGATCTGCTCCAGCGCGTCCGCACCGGTGATGAAGAACATCTCGTCACCCGGATACTGCGCCCGCAGGTCGGTGAGGGTGTCGACGGTGAACGTGGGACCCTCGCGGTCGACGTCCACCCGGCTGGTGGAGAACCGCGGGTTTGAGGCCGTCGCGATGACGGTCATGAGGTAACGATCCTCAGCCGAGCTGACTTCGCGCTGGCCCTTCTGCCACGGGATCCCAGTGGGCACGAAGACCACCTCGTCCAGCGCGAAACGGGCCTGCACCTCACTCGCGGCGACCAGGTGGCCGTGGTGGATCGGGTCGAAGGTCCCGCCCATCACCCCGAGTCTCCGGCCGGACATGGGCGCCAGCCTAGGCGACGTGGCGGCCCGCAAGTCAGGGTGACGGGATGATCAAGAACTGGCGTAGGTACAGATCTTGAAAGGTGACCGGGCCTCGGGGACCGGGTACCCGGTCGACGTTGATCCCGGTCTCCGGGACTCGGCGCAGCTTGAAGCCGTCGAGCAAGCGAGTACTGGCGTTCCAGAACGCCCCGGTTCCGGTGTAGTTGTCCAGGAACACGTGCGCGGCGGCCGCGTCGCGAGTGACGATCGTGGCAGCGAGGCCAGAAGTCTCGCGATTCGCGACGAGGGCGGCCTCCCGCGGACCAGCAACGCGGCTCACGGTCAGCGTCGCCTCGCGGCCGGAGTCCAGAGCCCACTCGTGCCCGAGCGGGTGGTCGTGCGGCGCCAGCGACAGTGCGATACCCCGGGCGCGGGCAGCCTCGAACAGCTCGTCGTGCACCTGAAGTGGGACGCCGTCGGCAACCAGCAGCAGGTTCACCCGGTTGCAAACCCCCAGCCGGTCCAGACCCGCCATGAGCAGTTCGACGGCCAGCGCGGGGTCGGCTGCGGCGTCGATATAGAGCACCCCGCCACCGTCGGCGTGGGCCAGCACCCGCACTCCGTGGCGGGCCCCCTCGGTGGCCAACGCCCTGGTGGTCTCGCCGCTGCCGCGCACAATGACCAGCGGGATCAGCTCGGGCTGTTGCACGAGGGCCAGCGCACTGTCCCGGCGCGGGTCGGGCACCAGCGCAACCGCGTCCGGGTCCAGCCCGGCGTCGGCCAGCGCTGGCGCGATGACCTGTTCGCACAGCGCCAACGCGGAGCGCAGCGCCGCCGACCCGGTTCGCAGCACCCCGGCGTTGCGGGACTTCACCAGCTGCGAGGCGACGTCGACGGTGACGTTGGGCCGGGCCTCGAAGGTCGCACCCACCACGCCCACCGGGCGGCGGCGCTCGATCAGCCGCAGCCCGTCCGGGCGATCTTCCAGCACCTGGTCCCTCGGCGGAAACGGGACCTGCGCGAGCAGGGCGAGCTGGTCGGCCATCTCGGCCAGCCGCACTTCGCCCAGCCGCAGCCGGTCGACTAACGCCCAGGTCATCCCGGACTGCTCGGCAGCTGCGATGTCCTCGCCGTTCGCGGCAAGTACGACGGCGGTGGAAGCGGTCAGCCGCTGCGCCATAGCATGCAACGCGGCGTCGATTACCTCGTCGGACGCCATGGCGAGCGCGGGCGCGGCCCGTTGCGCCCGCCGCGCACAGTCGGTGACGACATCGGCCGCAGTGTCGGGATTCGTTCGCAGCTGCACGACTCCGGAGCCTACGGGGCGCAGGTCTCCAGCCATGGGACAGCATGGGGACATGGCTCTCACCCTCGTCCTGCGGGACTCCACGCTGCGGATCACACCTGGCGAACCACTCGTGATGGGCGTCGTGAATGCCAGCCCAGAGTCGTTTTCCGACGGGAGCGAGGTCACCACCCTCGACCGCCAACTGGCTCTCGCGCACAGACTCCTGGACGACGGTGCCGATCTCCTCGACGTGGGCGGCGAGTCCGGCGTGACCAACCAGGCGGCGCTGGCGCCCGACGAAGAGATCCGGCGGGTCCTCACCCTGGTACGCGAGCTGACGGCCGCCGGAGCGCTGGTCTCAGTCGACACCTGGAAACCGCCGGTGGCGGCCGCCGTCCTCGACGCAGGCGCCCACATGGTCAACGACGTCAGCGGTCTCGCCGACCCTGCGCTGGCCGACCTCTGCGCCGCGCACGGCGCCGGACTCGTGGTGATGCACACCCGAGCCGCCCCCAAGGTCAAATACTTCCCGGCCTACGACAATGTCATTGAGGATGTGTTCGGGTTCCTGACAGAACGCGTCTCAGCGGCCATCGGCCGAGGGGTCCGACCGGAGCAGATCGTGCTCGATCCGGGGCCCGACTTCGCCAAGACCCCCGCCCAGACGGTCGCCGTCCTCCGCTCGTTGCCCATGCTCGCTGCACTGGCCCGGCCCGTCCTGCTCGCCGTGTCCCGCAAGGACTTCATCGGTGCCCTCACCGGCCGGCTACCGAGGCGGCGCCTGGCAGGCACCCTGGCGGCGCTGGGTGAAGGCGTGGACGCCGGCGCTGCCATCGTCCGGGTCCATGACGTGGCCGAGGTGGCCGACTTCCTCGACGTCCGACGGGCACTGCGTGGCGAGGTCGAGGTCCCCGCTGAACTCCACCTCCCCGAACATCTTCGCCGCGAAGGAGGGATTACAGGGGTACCAGGTCGTCGGCGTGGATGACTTCGCGGCGGGACTCGGGGGGTAGGTCTCGGGTGGAGTGACCGATCAGGGCGGGCAGTTCCGCGGCGTCGAAGCCGACCATTCCGCGGGCAACGACTGCGCCTCGGGGGTCGAGGAGCTCTACTACGTCGCCTGCCTCGAAGTCACCTTCGACGCCGGTGATGCCCGCGGCTAACAGCGAACGCCTGCGGCCCAGCACCGCAGCCACCGCGCCGTCGTCGAGCCGCAGCCGACCGGCTGCCCCGGCCGCGTGCCGGAGCCAGAACCGCCGAGCGGATAGTCGCGTCCCGGTGGGAGCGAACGCCGTGCCGACGTCGGCAGCGCCCAACGCCCGTTCAACCTGCGCGGCGGCCGCCAGCAGTACGGGAACCCCGGCCTGCGAAGCCATGGTCGCGGCGTCAAGCTTGGACGCCATCCCTCCGGTACCCAACGTGCCGCCACCACCAGCCCGCACCCGGTGCACGTCCGCAGGTCCGACCACCTCGGGAACAAAGCAGGAAGGGCCGTGGCGTGGATCACCGTCATACAGCCCGCCAACGTCGGAGAGCAGCACCAGTGCGTCGGCACCGACCAGGTGTGCCACCAGGGCGGCCAGCCGGTCGTTGTCGCCGAACCGGATCTCCTCGGTGGCCACCGTGTCGTTCTCGTTCACCACCGGTACCACCCCGAGGCCGCGGAGCCGGGCAAAGGTCCGCTGGGCATTGCGGTAGTGCGCGCGCCGGACCACGTCGTCACAGGTCAGCAAGATCTGACCGACAGTGCGGTGATGACGTCCCCACGATTCCGCGTAGGCGTGTGCCAGCGCCAGTTGCCCGACGCTGGCGGCGGCCTGCTGGGTGGCCAGATCGCGGGGCCGACGACGCAGCCCGAGCGGCGCCAGTCCGGCGGCGATGGCCCCGGAGGACACCAGCACCAGGTGGGTGCCTACCGCGACGCGGGCGGCGAGCGCATCGACCAGGGTGTCCAGCCGGGCCCGGTCCAGCCCGCCCTGCTCCGTGGTGAGCGAGGAGGAGCCGACCTTGACCACCAGGTGCCGCGCCTGCGCCACAAGGTGCCGCGTCGGGTTCACCCCTGCGCCGCCCCACCATCGGCGCTGGGATTGTCAGCTTGGGGGTCATCGGCATGGTCGTCGCCATCGTGATCACCAGCATAGGGACCGCGCCGGATCCGCCGAGCTGCTTTGCGCTGGGCGGCGCTGATCCGATCGTCACTGTCCAATCGCGGGTCCGTCCCCCGTTCAGTCAGGCGGACCGCGCCCGCACCGGCAGGCGTCGCGGGCTCCCAGTCGAAAGTGACACCGCCGATGGTCACCGCGGATCCCGGCCTCGCACCCGCACGGGCCAGGGCATCCTCCACGCCGAGCCGGGCCAGCCGGTCGGCGAGGTATCCGACGGCCTCGGCGTTGCCGAAGTTCGTCTGGCGCACCCACCGCTGCGGACGCTCCCCACTCACCACGAACCCGTCGGCCCGCTCGGGGTCGGCATGGACGTCAAAACCGGACTCGTCGACGGCAGCGGGGCGCAGCACCAATCGGGTGGGCTCCGGCGGCGGATTACTGGCCCGATGCTGCCGCACGGCCGCACCAAGCGCGAAGGTGAACTCTCGTAGTCCCTCGGTACTCGCCGTCGACACGGCGAATACTGGCAGCCCCCGGTCCTCAAGCTCCGGGCGCACCAGCTCGGCCAGTTCCCGTGCGTCCGGAACATCGATCTTGTTGAGCACCACAAGCCGTGGGCGGGAAGCCAGCTCACCACCCAGCGCCGGGGTGTACGCAGCGAGCTCGCGCTCCAGGGTGTCCACATCGGACAGCGGGTCTCGGCCGGGCTCGAACGTCGCACAGTCCACGACGTGTACCAGCACTGCGCACCGTTCGATGTGCCGCAGGAACTCCAACCCGAGCCCCTTGCCCTCGCTGGCGCCGGGGATCAATCCCGGCACATCCGCAACGGTGAACACCGTCTCGCCAGCGGTGACCACCCCGAGATTGGGCACCAGGGTGGTGAACGGGTAGTCGGCAATCTTGGGACGGGCGCAGGAGAGCACCGAGACCAGCGATGACTTACCCGCCGAAGGGAATCCGATGAGCCCCACATCGGCCACCGACTTCAGCTCAAGCACCAGGTCCCCGCCTTCGCCGGGCTCGCCGAGCAGGGCGAATCCGGGCGCTTTGCGCACGGTGGAGGCGAGTGCTGCGTTGCCCAACCCGCCGTGCCCGCCCGCCGCCGCAATGAATCGGGTCCCGGCCCCCACGAGATCGGCCAACACTTCCCCGTCCGGGGTGAGCACCACGGTGCCGTCCGGCACCCGCAGCGCAAGGTCCTCGCCCGCCGCGCCGTTGCGGTTCCCGCCCTGCCCCTGCTTGCCCCCGGCGGCCCTGGCCTGGGTGCGGTAGTGGAAGTCGAGCAACGTGTGGACCCCGGGATCGACCACCAACACCACGTCGCCGCCGCGACCGCCGTTACCGCCGTCCGGACCGCCCAGCGGTTTGAACTTCTCCCGGAGCACCGACGCGCAGCCGTGACCGCCATCGCCTGCGACGACGTGGATCACCACGCGGTCCACGAATCGAGACACCTGAAGATCCTTCCTACCGCAGAGCCGGTACCGCCCCCTCGCCGGGGTGCGCGCTGCGGTGGCCGGGCTCAGGCCTGCGCAGGGACGATGCTAACGGTCTTGCGGCCGCGCTTGATACCGAACTGAACCGCCCCGGCCTCAAGAGCGAAGAGGGTGTCGTCACGACCACGGCCGACATGCACTCCGGGGTGGAACTTCGTGCCACGCTGGCGAACGAGGATTTCGCCCGCACTGACCTCTTGGCCGCCAAACCGCTTCACCCCGAGCCGCTGGGCATTGGAGTCGCGGCCGTTCCGGGAGCTGGAGGCGCCCTTTTTGTGTGCCATGGTGTTCGCTACCTCCGATAGGTCACTTCGAGATGCCGGTGACCTCGACGCGGGTCAGCTTCTGCCGGTGACCCTGACGCTTGTGGTAGCCGGTCTTGTTCTTGAACTTGTGAATCCGGATCTTGGGGCCCTTCGCCTGCTCGACCACCTTCCCGGTGACCGAGGCCGCGCTGAGGGCGGCGGCATCGGTGGTCACATCGGAGCCGTCAACCAGTAGCACAGCGGGAAAACTGACCGCGGTGCCCGGTTCGCCCTCGAGCTTCTCCACCTCGACGACGTCCCCGACAGCCACTTTGTACTGCTTGCCGCCGGTCTTCACGATCGCGTACATCGGGTGGGACTCCTGCTGCTCGACGTGGGTAGGACTGTGACTTTAGCTGGGACTGACATTAGACAGGCCCGCCGTGTGGGGCGGGCCGACGACTGAGGATACACCCTCGCCATTCGACCGGGCCGAACCAGGGTGCTCACCCAGCTTGCTGCACAGCGGAGGGCACGTGGGCGCCCGTATCAGCACTCTCCTGCTGATCGGTGACGGGAGGTCCCGCAGGCCTTGAGGCCGCCCTGCGGCGGCGAGTCGTCGCGCGCCCCGCCTGCTGCGGCACACTCAGCTCCGGCTCGCTCGTCTCCGTGACCTCTGATGGGATGCGCTCGCCGGTGGAATCCGGTAGCACTGACGTCTCGTCGGCGACTTGCGCACCGTCCTCCTGGCCGGACTGCTCTGCTACGACAGCGCCGCCCTCTGACCCCCGGCCGCGTGATCGGGCTCGGCGGGTGCCGTTTCCGCCAGCATCCCGAGTTACGGATACAGGCTGCGTGGCCACGCTGCGGACGTTCACCGGCTCCGCGGAGACCAGCACGCCGCGGCCCTTGCAGTGTTCACAGCTGGTCGAGTGCGCCTCCAACAGACCTGTCCCGACCTTCTTCCTGGTCATCTGGACCAGCCCGAGCGAGGTGACTTCAGCGACCTGATGACGGGTGCGGTCCCGGCCCAGGCACTCGGTGAGCCGCCGGAGCACGAGGTCACGATTGGACTCCAGCACCATGTCGATGAAGTCGATCACGATGATCCCACCGACGTCCCGGAGCCGGAGCTGGCGGATGATCTCCTCGGCCGCTTCGAGGTTGTTGCGGGTGACAGTCTCCTCGAGATTGCCACCCGAACCGGTGAACTTGCCGGTGTTGACGTCGATCACGGTCATCGCCTCGGTGCGATCAATGACCAAGTAGCCGCCTGAGGGCAACCACACTTTTCGATCAAGCGCCTTGGTGATCTGCTCATCGATCCGGAATTCGCCGAATACGTCGCCGTTACCGGTGTAGCGCCGCACCCGGGTCATCAGATCCGGGGCCACGTGCTTGACATAACCTTCGACGGTATCCCAGGCATCTTCGCCTTGGACGACCAGCTCACGGAAGTCTTCGGTGAACAGGTCGCGCACCACCTTGACCAGCAGATCGGGCTCCTCGTACAACAGTTCCGGCGTCTTCGTCCTGCCCCCACCAGACCCCGACCTGCTCTGGATAACCTCCCACTGCGCCTGCAGCCGCCGCACGTCGCGAGCCAACTCGTCCTCGCTGACCCCCTCGGACGCGGTCCGGATAATCACACCGGCGTCCTCGGGGACGATCTGCTTGAGCACCTCCTTGAGGCGCTTGCGCTCGTTGTCCGGCAACTTGCGGCTGATCCCGGTGGCCCGGCCGCCCGGCACGTACACCAGGAACCGGCCCGGCAAACTGATCTGGGTGGTCAACCGGGCGCCCTTATGACCGACTGGATCCTTGGTGACCTGGACCAGAACGCTGTCACCACTGGAAAGAGCCTGTTCAATCCGGCGCGCCTTACCCGCGAGGCCAGCTGCGTCCCAGTCCACCTCGCCTGCGTAGAGCACCGCATTGCGGCCCCGCCCGATATCGACGAACGCGGCCTCCATCGAGGGCAGCACGTTCTGTACCTTGCCGAGGTAAACGTTGCCGACCAGCGATCCTGAGCCTGATGCGGTGACGAAGTGCTCCACCAGAATGCTGTCTTCGAGGACACCGATCTGGATGCGCTCGGGGTCCTCGCGCACGACCATGGTCCGTGCCACGGCTTCGCGCCGAGTGAGAAACTCCGATTCGGACAGGATCGGCGCCCGCCGACGACCGGCTTCTCGGCCGTCCCTTCGACGTTGCCGCTTGGCCTCTAGGCGGGTGGAGCCGCGAACGGCCTGTACCTCGTCCTCGGCGGGTCGGTCCTTGGTCTCCCTGACGTGCACGACAGTGTCTGGCGGGTCGTCCTCACGGGGAACTGCTTCATCATCAGCGACGTCCCGGCGGCGCCTGCGGCGGCGGCGGCGCCTTCCCCCGACATCGTCGGAGTCCTCGGCCCCACTCTCATCGGGGGGGCCGTCATCGGTCTGGTCGTCGGAAAGATTGTCGTCGGACGGACTGCCGATCGACTGGTCGATCTGTTCGGTCGAGCCGTCCTCGGTGTCCTCGTTACCCCGACCTCGGCCCCGGCCTCTTCGGCCACGGCGACGCCTGCGCCGCGCGCTACCTTCGGTGTCCGCCTCGCCGTCGTCTAAGTCGTCCTCACTGTCGGCGTCGGAGCCCTCGGCGGGCAAAGGCTTCAGGCTCGGTGGGAGAAAGACCGGTGCGGGTGCATTGAACATTGGCGCGAGCGGCCTACCAGACTTACCCAGGTCCGGTAACCCGGTGGTCGCTGAGTCGATCTCGGGGTCGGGTTCGACCGCGTGCGGCGCCGGATCCGGCAGGAGCGTACGCGCCGCCAGTACCGCACTCTGCCGGTCGATGCTGGACTGCGCGCTGCGCACCGTGACACCGAGTTCGGCCAGGGTCGCCATGACTTCCCTGCTGCTCACGGAGAGCAACTTGGCCAGCGCGTGTACCCGCAGCTTGTCGGGTAATGAGGCCGCGAGCTCGGTCTCCCTGGATAGGCCTGGATCGGATACGCCGCTCCGCCCGCCGATGTCACCGGCAGGCGCCGTTATGTTCGCCATTCAGCTCCTCCAGCCCCCGGGCGCGCCCCGTTTGTCGGGAAGCGGCCGCGCAGGGGCTCTACGCGTCATCCGTCGCCGCGCCGGCGACGGCAATCCTGTTGTGCACCAGCCGCTACCCGGTCCGGGGCGCTGCACTGGCGTGTGCTGCGACACCGTGCTGATCCGGCGCGTCACCATCTGACTCCACCGGAACCATTCGTGCAGCTGCCAGGTCCGGAGCCAGCGGATCAACGAGACCACCGTCATCGTCGAGCCGACCTTGCGCCACCCGAGTCGCCCTCGCGGGCGCCCGAGGCCGGAGTCCAGCGACGACGCCGAGTGCGCTCAACACGTCATCGGGTCGAACCGCCGGGCTGGCCTGCCGTACGACCACAGTCAGTATCCCACACTCAGGTAGGTGATCGTGCTCGGGCGGGTGCACCGGACGGTCCTCGACCGCCAGGCAGACGATCGCCGCCCGCGCATCAATGTGGCGCTTTCCGTCCTTGGTGACCCGTTCCACCAGCACTTCTGGGGCAGCGAGCAGCCCGTGGGCCGCCTTTCGCAGCTGCTCTGCGCCCACCCCGGGGATCTCGATCCGCCATTGGCTGGCCTCGATCCGCTCGGCGAGCCCACCGGCGCCTGTCAGCACGCATTCAAGGACTGCGAGCCCATCGGGCAGGGCTGCGTCAAGCTCGGCGCGGACCACCTCCGGATCGACCTGGGCAATGAGCGCGATCTCGACGTATTCCGCCTCGCTGGCCGTCCCGGTGGGCGCCGCGCCTACCCACGAGAGCTTCGGGTGCGGGTTATACCCCTGCGAGTAAGCCATCGGCAAGCCGGCCCGACGCAACGCTCGCTCGAATGCCCTGGCGACGTCGCGATGGGAGGTGAATCGCAGTTTCCCCCGCTTGGCGTAGCGCAGCCGCATCTTGCAGACGGGGGCCGCGGATGGATTAGGGCGCTGGTCCACGGAGGAACGGTACCGCTTTGTCCACCCCCCGCACGGCTGAAGTAAGTTCACCATGTCCGGTCCATGGGCGCGTGCCCCGTCCACCTGGAGGCCGTGGGTGTCCCTGCGTCTGCGAACGCGGGTTGTCGCGGCCGTCGTTGTCGTTGTCGCTCTAGGCGGGCTGTCTTCCGCCCTGGACGTGTCTGCGGTGGCGCCCCAGCCGTCGGGATGTCACTCATCCGGTCCTTCGCTGCGCTACGTGGTGCTGTTCGCTGCCTCGGCACCTGAGTCAGAGACAACCCGGGCGATCCGAGCAGCGTGCGGCACCAGCACTGCCTACTACCCGGAGATCGGGGTAGCCGTCGCCACCTCCGCTGAGCCCCGATTCGCCGCCCGGCTCGGCCTGGACCGCGCCTACAGCGCTCAAGCCGAAGCTTCCGCCGCGGCTGGGTCGGCTGGGTCGGCGGTTGCGCACACCCCCGACCAGCTCTCCGAGGTGCAGCGAGTGGGTGCCACCGACCGCTCGGCCGAGCAGTGGAATATGGAGTTGATTCACGGACCGCAGGCCAGGGGGGTCGACCCGGGCAGTCCGGATGTGGTCGTCGGCGTACTCGACTCCGGGATCGACGCGACACACCCTGACCTGGCCGCTGCCATCGACGCCACGCGCTCCGCGGGGTGCCTGTCCGGCAGACCCGATCTGAGGTCAAGTGCGTGGCGCCCGACCACCTCCTCGCATGGTACTCACGTGGCCGGAACCATTGCCGCTGCCGATGACGGCCGCGGGGTCACCGGAGTAGCGCCAGGAGTCCGGCTGGCCTCGGTGAAGGTCGTTGACGACAACGGATTCATCTACCCCGAATACGCAGTGTGCGCCTTCATGTGGGCCGCAAAAGCGCAGCTGCAGATCGCCAACAGCAGCTACTTCGTCGATCCGTGGCTGCTGGTCTGCTCCGATGTGCCGGGGCAGGCTGTGGCCTATGAGGCTGTCCGGCGGGCGGTGGAGTACGCAACGACACACGGGGTGCTCAGTATCGCCGCGATGGGCAATGAGCGAATAGACCTCGCTGACCCTCGCCAAGACCTGCGCAGCCCAGACAACACACCCGCACCGCCGCCCCGGCTGGTCGACGACGCCTGCGACGTGCTGCCCGCGGAATTACCCGGGGTGGTCGCGGTGTCTGCGGTGGGGGCGAACCGGAATATGTCGGCTTACAGCTCATTCGGGTTGGGCGTGGTGGCGGTGACAGCACCAGGCGGAGACGTCGACCAGCGGCCGTGGACATCCTCCAGCGGGTGCGTGCTCTCGACCATTGCGGGCGGGTACGGCTACGCCTGTGGCACGTCCATGGCGGCGGCCCACGCCTCCGGGGTGGCCGCATTACTCGCCTCTGCCTGGCCCAGCGCCAGCCCCGAGGAGTTGGCCGCTCTGCTGCGCAGGCAGGCCGACCCACTGCCGTGCTCGGCACACCCCGGCTGCACAGGCGAGCGCGTCAACTCCTTCTCCGGCCATGGCCTGGTGGACGCGCTGGAGGCAGTACGGTCAGGACCCCTGAAAGGCGGGGTTGCGGACCGGGGAGCCCTGGCCGACGGGCCTGATCGGCAGCAGCTGCCTGCCGCTCGGGCCGACTTCGATGTCGGTACCCAGTGAAGGGCATACTCCGCAGTCGAAGCACGGCGTCCAGCGGCAGTCGTCCTGCTCACGGCCGGCCAGCGCGTCCTGCCAGTCGTCCCAGAGCCATTCCTTGTCCAGCCCGGAGTCCAGGTGATCCCAGGGGAGTACCTCGTCACGGCCGCGCTCACGAGTGGTGAACCACGCCAGGGACACTCCCAGTGGGGTGAGCTCTGCCGCGGACGCGGCGACCCACCGGTCGTAGGAGAAGTGCTCGCTCCAGCCGTCGAACCGACTGCCCTCGCGCCACACCCGCTCGATCACCCGCCCTACCCGGCGGTCCCCCCGGGAGAGCAGGCCTTCGATGAGCGCGGGCTTGCCGTCGTGGTATCGCATCCCGACATTGCGGCCGATCCCGCGGTTGGAGTTGATCTCAGCGCGTAGCTTGCGCAGTCGGGCGTCGACCACGTCGGAATGCTCCTGAGCGGCCCACTGGAACGGAGTGTGCGGCTTCGGCACAAAAGCTCCGATCGAGATCGTGCAGCGAATGTCCTTGCGCCCGCTGGCTTCCCGACCGGCCCGGATCACCTGATGCGCCATGTGCGCGATCGCCAGGACGTCGTCGTCGGTCTCGGTGGGCAGGCCGCACATGAAGTACAGCTTCACCTGCCGCCAGCCGGCCCCGAACGCGGTGGATACGGTCCTGATGAGGTCCTCTTCGGACACCATCTTGTTGATCACTCGGCGGATCCGTTCGGAGCCCCCCTCGGGCGCGAAGGTCAAACCGGAGCGACGGCCGTTGCGGGAGATCTCATTGGCGAGGTCGACGTTGAACGCATCAACCCGGGTCGAAGGCAGGCTCAGACTGGTGCCGGTGCCCTCGTAGCGGTCCGCGAGTCCTTTGGTGATCTCGCCGATCTCGGAGTGATCCGCGCTGGACAGCGACAGCAGGCCCACCTCAGTGAACCCGGTGGCCTCCAGGCCGCGCTGGACCATCTCCCCGACACCCTCAATGGACCGTTCCCGGACCGGGCGGGTGATCATTCCGGCCTGGCAGAAGCGGCAGCCGCGGGTGCAGCCGCGGAAGATTTCCACACTCATCCGCTCGTGCACGCTCTCCGCGATCGGTACCAGCGGCTGCTTGGGGTAGGGCCACTCGTCCAGGTTCATCGTGGTGCGCTTGGCCACCCGCAGCGGGACACCTGCGCTCGTCGGGATGACCTGGTCGATGGCGCCGTCGGTTCGGTAACTGACCTGGTAGCGGCTCGGCACGTAGACGCCGGGGGTCGTGGCCAGCCTGTTCAGCAGTTCGTGGCGGCCGCCTGGGCAGCCCTGCGATTTCCAGTCCCGCACGACCGCGGTGATCTCGAGTACCACTTCCTCACCGTCGCCCAGAACCGCGGCATCGATGAAGTCGGCGATCGGCTCCGGGTTGAACGCGGCGTGGCCCCCTGCGATGACCACGGGGTGCTGGTCGGTGCGCTGCGTGGCGTGCAGCGGGATCCCGGCGAGGTCCAGCGCGGTCAGCAAGTTGGTGTAGCCGAGCTCTGTGGCGAAGGAGACCCCGAGCACGTCGAATGCCCCCACCGGCCGGTGTGCCTCCACAGTGAACTGTGGAACACCGTGCTCGCGCATGAGTTCCTCAAGATCCGGCCAGACCGCGTAGGTACGCTCGGCGAGGACGTCAGGCTGCTCGTTGAGCACCTCGTACAAGATCATGATTCCCTGGTTGGGCAACCCGACCTCGTAAGCGTCCGGGTACATCAGTGCCCAGCGCACCGTGACACTGTCCCAGTCCTTCACAGTGGAGTTGAGCTCACCCCCCACATACTGCACCGGCTTCGAAACCCGAGGCAGCAACAACTCAAGTTGCCCAAACACCGACGTGACACCCATGGCGGCCAGCGTAGTTGGCCGCCCTTCAAGAGCTACCAACCCCGCTCCGAGACGTCGCTAACGAGTACCAACCTCGTGGATACGGCTGTCAAGCGGCTCGTCGGCGCAGCGTGCGCTGTACGGTCGCGGCTACCCCTGCGGGATCGCGCATCACGTCCCACCATGTGAAGCGCAGTATCGTCCAGCCCAGCTCGGGCAGGCGGTTCTGACGCCACCGGTCGCGGAAGACGGCTTCAGGCAAACCATGTGGGTCCGCCCCGTCGAATTCCAACGCCACCTTCTCGCGGAGGTATGCCCCGTCGAGTCGGGCGATGACTGTGCCGTCGTGCGCCCGCAGCAAGTGCTGCGCGATCGGCAGCGGCACCCCACGATCGCGCAACGCCAGGCGGCCCGCCGTTTCGAGGATCGACTCGGCCACTCCGTCGGCTTCCTCGAGCCGCTCACAGGCCTGCACGCATCCCGCGCCGCCACGCCATCGCTCGACGACGGCGATGACATCGGCCTCGGTGCACAACCTCCGCCGCAGAGCGTCGTCCAACGCCCACACCGCAGGCAGCCGATCCAGACTCGACGTGAGGTCGGCCAATGTGCGGGCGACGGTCGTGACCGGCACGCCCTCGCACCTCTGCACCTCGTTGCAGGCAATCGATCGAGTATGAAAGTGCAGTTCACGACGGTTGCGGCGGCGCTGCATCCGGGTGACGGTAACGTGCTGCACCCGGTGCTCGTCAGGTACCACGATGTGGTGCACCCGAGCAGCGGTCGCATGGCTGGGGACCGCGCCAGCGACTCCCGAACTGACCAGCGCGGCCCGTGCCATGATGAGCGGGGTCACCTCAACCCGTCTGGGCAGGTAAATTCCGCGCTGGATACGCCGCAGCCGACCGGACCGCAGCGCCGTCAGCAGATCATCGGGGTCTACGGACGCGAGCGCTCGATCGCGTAGCAACAGTCCATCCGGTTCCAACAGGTCAATCCACCATTCGCGCATAGCCTGAGCTTGGTGTGCGGGTGGTCAGCCGCCAATCAACATCGCTGGGTCCTGTGGAAAACCACCCCGTCTGTGGACAATTGCCTCGTGCGCGCCGGGGTTGGTAGCCGTTATAGGCGCCGCACAGGAGGGTTGGTAGTCCTTGAAGAGCCACCTACCGCAGCAGGAGGGACTGCAGGCGGCGGGAGGCCACTATGACACCTATGACGGCCATCACCAGGAAATACGTCAGGTGGCCCAGCATCGACCAGCCGACCACACCGGTGGTGAGCCCGCGCATCAGTTCGACGGCGTGGTAGAGGGGGAACGCCTGCACTAGCCATTGCAGCACCGGTGGATACACCGAAAGCGGGAAGAACGTCGCTGAGAACAGGAACATCGGCACCACCGCGAGTTGCACCAGGTCGAAGTCCTGCCAGGAGCGCATGAACGAGGTAGCCGCCAGCCCGACCGCAGCGAACGCGAACGCCACGAACAGCGCGACGGGCAGCGCCAGCAGCGCCCAGGGCGAGGAAATCAGCCCCAGACCGAGCAGCACGCCGAGGAACGCGGTTGCGTAGAGCCCACCCCGGATCAGCGCCCAGCCAATCTCCCCCAGCGCGATGTCCACCGGGCCCAGCGGGGTGGCCAGCATCGCGTCGTAGAGCTTCGCGTACTTCAACTTGAAGAAGATGTTGAATGTCGAGTCGAACACCGCCCCGTTCATCGCCGAGGCGGCCAGCAGCCCAGGCGCGATAAACGCCGCGTAGCTCAGCTGCTCGCCGCCAGGGCCGCTGACGTCGCCGACCAGGCTGCCCAGCCCGTGACCCATTGCCAGCAGGAAGAACAACGGTTCGAAGAATCCGGAGAAGATCGCCAGCCAGGCGCTGCGCGACGCGAGCGAGGAGCGCACGATAAGCATCCGGGCCCGGCCGGTGTACAGGGCCGGTGGCAGTACTCGCACCAGCAGCCCGCCCCGGGAAGCTGCGGCCCCAGGCGGTACCTCCCGCAGTGCGGTCATTGGGTCAACCTCACCCGGAATTGCCGAACGGACAGCAGCACACCCACCACCAGCAACGCCACCAGGTAAGCGGTGTGCCCGACTGCGGACCACAACTCCCACCTGCCCAGCGCGGCGCCACGGGCCAGTTCGGTGCCATGCCACAGTGGGCTGATCCAGGCTAGCGGCCGGATCACGTCAGGGAGCTGCGAGATGGGGAAGAAGGTGCCGGAGAACAGCGTCATCGGCACCACCACGAACCGGAACACGGCGGCAAACCGATTACCCTCGTTGTCCTGTGCGGCCGCGAATGCCACCAAGGGGGCGCTGAAGGCCATCCCGCACAGCACGGCGAAGACCATCGCGGCCAGCACCCCGGGGCCCTGTACCGCACCGAACAGCGCGATCACCAGCAAGTAGGCGGCGCCGGACAAGGTCAGCCGCAGTGCGATCCACGCCAGCTGCCCGCAGGCCAGCTGGCCAGGCGTGATCGGTGTGGCCGTGACACTCCAGTAGGTGCGCTGCCACTTGAACGCCGACAGGATGGGATAGGTCGACTCGAAGGCCGCGCTCTGCACAGCGCCGACCGCGAGCAGCGCCGGCGCGAGATAATCCAGGTAGGAGACCCCGCCGGTGATCTGTCCCGCGAGGCTGCCCGAGTCGATCAGCGCGCCGAGGCCGACGCCGAAGGCGGCCAGGAACAGCAGCGGTTGCAGCAGGCTGGAGATGACGGTGGCTCGCCAGTTGCGCCGGTACCAGATCCACCGCCCCTCGACGAACAGCAGCGCGGCCTGCCACCCGGGCAGTACCCGGCCGGTGCAGCGGCGTGCCTGGACTGTCGCCATCATTCGACCAACGTTCGACCGGTGAGCCGGAGGAACACGTCCTCCAGGGTGGAGCGCCGGACCAGGCTGGACACCGGGCGCACGCCGTGCTGGTGCGCGGCGGACAGCGCCGCCTCACCATCGGGGGTGTAGAGCAGTAGCCGGTCAGGCAGCTCCTCTATCCGATCGACCAAGCCGTTCAGCGCGGAAACCCAGCTGTGTGGCTCGCCCGACCCGAACCGCAGTTCGAGCACCTCGCGGGTGGAATACCGGGCGATCAGCTCACTCGGGGAACCTTCGGCGACGATCAGCCCGGAGTCCATCACGACGAGCCGATCGCACAGCTGCTCCGCTTCGTCCATGTAGTGCGTCGTGATGATCAGCGTGACGCCCTGCTGCTTGAGCCGGAAAAGACGGTCCCACAGCAGGTGCCGGGCCTGCGGGTCCAGCCCGGTGGTCGGCTCGTCGAGCAGCATCAGTTCCGGGTCGTTGACCAGCGACCGGGCGATGGTGAGCCGCCGCTTCATACCTCCGGACAGGGTATCGACGGCTTCGGTGGCCCGGTCGGTGAGCTGCGCGAAATCCAGCAGTTCGGCGGCCTTGGCCCGCACCGCGGCCCGGGACATGCCGAAGTAGCGGCCGTAGATGTGCAGGTTGTCCCGGACCGACAGTTCGGTATCCAGGTTGTCCTGCTGCGGCACCACCCCGAGCCGGGCCCGGATCCGCGGCCCCTCGGCGTCCGGGTCCATCCCGAGCACCGTCAGCTCACCCGCACTACGCGGGGAAACACAGGCGATCATGCGCATGGTGGAGGACTTGCCTGCGCCGTTGGGGCCGAGGAAGCCGAACGCCTCGGCGGGCCGGACGTCGAGGTCGATCCCGCGCACCGCCTCGACCGCGCCGAATCGCTTGCGCAACCCACGTGCCCGCACGAGGACAGAGCCGTCTTCAGACACGAGCTCGACGCTACCCGCGGCCCCTGACAGGTTCCGACCGATTTCCCGCCGACCGCGACCGCTACAGCCAGTAACAGAGCTCCCGACCCGCCGAACCCCTACAGTTCCGCCGAACCTCTACAGCTCCGGGAACCAGAGCATGATCTCGCGCTTGGCGGAGTCCACCGAGTCCGACCCATGCACCAGGTTCGACTGCGTCTCCAGCGCGAAGTCACCGCGGATCGTACCTGGGGTGGCCTTGTCCACCGGGTCGGTACCCCCAACCAGCTGCCGGAACGCCGCCACCGCCCGTTCGCCCTCGACCACCGCGGCCACTACCGGGCCGGAGGTGATGAACTCCAGCAGCTCACCGAAGAACGGCTTCTCCGCGTGCTCGGCGTAGTGCTGCTCGGCCACGTCACGCGGGACCATGCGCAGTTCCAGCGCGGCAAGCGTCAGCCCCTTACGCTCGATCCTGGCGATCACTTCACCGACCAGGCCACGGCTGACACCGTCGGGCTTGACCAGGATCAAGGTGCGCTCGCTCACTGCTGCTCTTCTCCTCATCGAGAGTGCGGTCCGGACACCGCGAGCCTAGCGACGCGGCAACGCCATCAGCTCGTCGGTGCTCATGTCGAGGTGAGCTGTGGCCAGTGGTCAGGTGCCGAGCCGCCGGAGGATCTTCTGACGCAGGTGCAGCAGGTAGCTCCAGACCAGGACGAACAGCAACCCCATCGCGCCCAGCGCGGGGTGGGCGAACCAACCCACAACCATCGCCATCTGCAGCACCAAGGCCAGCTCCAACCCCCACGGACGGCGCTGCACGAAGGCCGCGGTCAGCATCGCCACCGCCAAACCGGCCGTATACCAGCCGGCCGGGCTCCCGAACCCGCCACCGAACCGGCCGACGACCAAGAGCGCCAGTCCGACGACGATCGCCTCCATCACCAACGTGCCCGCGAAGACGCCGGACAACCCCCGCAGCGGATCTGGCCGCACCTCGGGGTCATTCACCGACATACCACGATCACTGTGGTTCCCGGCCCAGCAGGGTGCGCGCGTCGCCCGCCGTCACCACCGAGCCGGTGATCACCACGCCGGCCCCAGAGATGAGGTCCGCACCAGGGTCGGCCTCTCTAGCCGACGCCACGGCCACCTCGATCGCCTCCGGCAACCGCGGCCGCACCCGCAGCCGATCCTCGCCGACCACATCCCGGGCCACCGCGGCGAGCTCATCGACGTCCATCGCCCGGGGTGAGCCGCACGCGGTGATCACAACCTCGTCGACGACCGGCTCAAGCTCCGCGAGGATGCCGCGGGCGTCCTTGCCGTGCAGCACTCCCACCACGGCGACCAGCCTGCGGAAGGCGAACTCCTCGCGCAGGGCAGCCGCCAGCGCACGCGCCCCATGCGGGTTGTGCGCGCTGTCGAGGAAGACCGACGGCGCGGTGCGCACGCGCTCCAGCCGCCCTGGCGCGCTCACCGACGCAAACGCCTCGCGCACCGCGTCGACGTCCAGCGACCGGCCAGCGCCCGCTCCGAAGAACGCCTCGGCCGTGGCCAGCGCGAGCGCGGCGTTGCGCGCCTGATGCGCACCGTGCAGCGGCAGGAAGATCTCATCGTAGGCCCCGCCGAGACCCTGCAGCTTCAGCTGCTGGCCACCGACGGCGATGTCGCGGTGCAGCACACCGAACTCCATGCCCTCCCTGGCCACGGTCGCTTCCATCTCGACGCTGCGGGCCAGGATCACCCTGGCGGCCGCCGGCTCCTGCTCGGCGAGCACCGCGATCGAGCCCGGCTTGATGATCCCGGCTTTCTGCCTGGCGATGCCCGCGATATCGCTGCCCAGATAGTCGATGTGATCCAGGGCAATCGGAGTGATCGCCGCGACCGCGGCGTCCGCGATGTTGGTGGCGTCCCAGCTGCCGCCCATGCCGACCTCCACCACGGCAGCATCCATCGGCGCATCGGCGAAGGTTGCGAAGGCCATGCCGGTCAGCACCTCGAACTTGCTCATCGGCACCTCGGAACCGGCATCGATCAGGGCGACGGATGCCGCGACGTCCTGGTACGCCTCGACATAGCGCCGCGGACTGATCGGTGCCCCGTCCAGGCTGATCCGCTCGGTGACTAGCTGCAGCTGCGGGCTGGTGTAGCGGCCCACCCGCAGCCCAATCCGGGTGAGCAGCGCATCGAGCATCCGGGCGACCGAGGTCTTCCCGTTGGTACCCGCGATGTGCAGCACTGGGTAGGAGCGCTGCGGGGAGCCGAGCAGGTCGGCCAGCGACGCGATCCGGGTCAGCGACGGCTCGATCCGATTCTCCGGCCAGCGCCGATCCAGCTCGGCCTCAACCGCCCGCAGCTCGTCCAGCGCCTCACTGTCCTGCCGCGTCACGCCCACCCAGAGTCCCGACCGGCCGCGCAACGAACCATCACAGTCACACATCGAGTCTACGGAGCCCCTTGAGCTACTCCGGCACGCGGGCCGGGGCACGGATCTCGGTCGGGATCTCCCCGGGCAAGTGCAGGTCCACGGCATCTACACGGCATCTACCGCACAGTGCGGCGCTGCACTTGCGCTGCTGGATAGCATGCTGATCACACATGCCCTGGCGACCCTGCGCGACGCGGCGGCGTGCACGTCGGCGATGTCAAAGGCTCGAACTCAGATCGAGCAGCTCAAGCCGGACAACGATCTGCCCTGGCTGTACTGGATGAGCCCGGCGAACATCACAGCTGGCGCAGGCAATTGCTTGCTGAAATTGGGGCGGGCTGATCAGGCGACGAGGTTACTGGAGGAAGGCATCACCTTGCAGATGCGACCACACGCCAAGGTGCCCGCAGTACGAGACTTCTCGGAGCGAGCGCGAGGTCTCGTCAAGAGCTAGCAGACTTATTGACAATTTCTTCGAGCCTTCCGACGTCATGATCGGCGACCTGCTAGCATGGCACCCTCAGTTGAGTCAATGGCTTAGCGACGACCAACAGGAGGGTGCTGAGGTGCTCGTCAAGGAGATTCTCCTGGACAGCGAAGGCTCAAGATCAGGTCTAGATGCTCCCACTTATACCTTGGATGCCTCCACTTATGCGGGGTTCGCTGGCATCATGACTGGGTTCGCGTTCGCCGGCCTGGTCGTTTACCTCACGAGACCGAAGCCCAGACAAGAGAAAAGCGAAAACGAGCACCCTACAGCGGTCGAAGTCGTGACAGCATTGTTCTACGCCATGTCGTCGTTAGCCATCTGTACATTCCTATACAGCAGCCTTGCAGGTGAACCCGACCACTCCGATCGAGCACTTATGGCCGGGCTAACATACGGGCCAGCACTCGGAATATCGGTACTCAGTCTATTCTACTCAATGACGCTGATGATGTTCGAACACGAGGTGACTCAAAAATCTGCCCAGTCAGCCTTCCGGGTCGTAGTCATCATCGGCCCAATAGTGGTGCTGGGCTTCCTGACTTCCCATTCCTATTTGGTCAGCCAAGCTGTATGCGACCGCTCCGATAGAACTCTCATTGCTTCATGCCACACCTACGACTCGCTGTATATCGGAGCGAGTCTCTTCGTACCATTGGCAGCAATGCTGGGCGTAGTATTCTTACCTTCTCGAGCTGTGATCGCAAAGTTTCTCCCAGCTGGGATCAAAAATTTCCGGGATCGTAGCACCTTCACCAAACGCACCCGACCGTCAGAGTATGCTTTTGGCATCGCTTCTCTAGCTACAGTCGCTTCTGTAATTATTACAATCCAAGATAGTGATACTGTTATCCCGAACCGGTTTGAGCATTATACGCTAGCCTTTGGCTCGTTCTTGCTGATCATATTTACTTTTCTGTCTGGCTGTGTTCTCAAGAAAATGGTCCCCCCACCGGAAGCTGATCCCACAGCACCCGAAGCGAGCCCCTCGACACCGGAAGCGCGGACAGCGCCTGATGCCGCAGGGTGAAGTCCACAATCAAGACTAATGCGCTTGGTCGCGGAATTCGCGGACCGCTTCGGCGATGGCATCCACCTCCAGGACGTCGACCATCAATCCGACCTGCTCTTCCCACACATCTTCGGGGACGACGGCACGCAGCTCGTCCTCCAGGATGTGGTACACGGGGAGGCCCAACTGGACCCCGGCCAACGGTCCTGCCCAACTCGGATCACCGAGCACCACCGTCTCGGCGGCGATCCCGGCGCTTTCGGCGTCCGGGGCGCCGAGCAACACCAGCAGCGAGTCGCCACCGTGCTCGTCGACCAGACGCTTGATCGTCTCCTGGGTGGACAGGTCCATGGCTCCGGCAGCCGTTCAAACGAAGCATTCGGTGGCGACATACACCACCGGGGCCCCGGCCGCCTGGACACAGGCCGCGATCGCCGGCCCCGCGATCCCGTCCCGTTCACCGATCACGATGACCTGCTTGCCGTCGAACATGTCAGTCCTCCTTCACTGCCAGTCGGTCCAACTCCGGTGGGTTCAACGCCAGCCGGTCCAGCTCGGTGGCCAGCCAGGTATCGACTTGTTCCGGCAGCAGGCTGGGATCGGTGATCCGCGCCATTTCCTGGCCGTCCTGATAGAGCAGGAGCGTGGGCAGGCCACGCACCTGCAGCGCCATGCACATCCGCCGGGCCTTGCTCGCGTCGAGCTTGACCACTGTCAGCTCGGGGTGCGCATCGGCGATGGCCTGCATATGCGGGGTCAGCGCCACGCAGGGGCGGCAGCTCTGGGCCCACACGTCGACGAGCACCAGGCCGACCGCGACCAGCTCGTCGAAGGTCTCCTTGGTCGCCTCAACCACACCGGCCATCGTCAGCCTCCATTGCGTTCGAGTAGGACGCTCATGCCGTCGGACACCTGGCTCATCCGGCCGAGGAACAGGCTGCCCTTGGCCAGTAACAAGACCTTGTCCGCAGCGCCGGACCGCAGCCGGGTCAGCGCATGCGGCAGATAACAGATCGCCGATGCCAGGTGACCCTGGGTAGGTGCGTAGCCGGGCATGCCGTGGGAGGCGATGAAACCCGCGATCTCGTCCCGGCGGATGTCGCCGCGGCGGGCGGCCAGCGCGGCGATCGTCTTGTAGTTGCGCGCGGCCACGTCACCGGAGCCCTGCGGCTCGGTGACCTCGGGGTCGTGCAGCTCGGTGGCGTAGTCGTCCACATCGGTCATCCGCAGACCCAGCGCATCAAGCGGCCGGATCACCAGGTCATGCATGATCTGCGCACCTGAGCCGCCAGAGGATACCCGGTGCCGCCCCACGGCGTCCAGCCGGATCTTGGGCGAGACGCCGTCGTCGGCGGTCACCAGCAGCGCAGCCCCGCCGATGACGTCCTCCAGCACCGGAAGCTCATGCTTGAGGTGCCCCTCGAACTTCATCCCGAGCTTGGGTAGCGACCCGCCCGCGACCACCACGACCTGCTCGAACACTCCCGCTACCACCAGGCTGGCCGCGACCACCAGGGCCGGGATGGGGCCTGCGCAGAAATCTTTGACGTCCGCGCCGGACGATTCGCTCAGTCCGGCGGCCACCGCGATGGCCTTGCCCATATTGCCGCCGCCGCGCTGGTAGCGGTCGCCGACGGCCTCCTCGGAGCAGGAGATCGTGTAATCGACGGCGGCGGGATCTAGGCCGTTGTCGTGCAGCAGGTGCAGCAGCGCGAGGGTTCCGGTGGCCTTGCAGGCGAGGTTCTCCAGCAGGACGGGGGCAGCCAGCGATTCGTCCTCGTCATGGGCGCCGCGCAGCGCCCCGGCCAGCGTGTCCGGCGCCAAGTGCAGTGCCAGCACACCCGGCCCAAGCATGGCGTTGACGTCCGTGGCCGCGGCCGAGATCCGGGCCAGGTCCAGCGCAGCGCCCAGCGGATGTCCGGCCAACCGTTTCGCGGCGCTCTCGGCGACCTCACCGGTCAGTTTCACCAGGTCGAACTCGTCTACCGCGGCCATCAACCCGAGGAACTCCTCCTCCGGCATGAGCTCACCGAACGACGTGAACCGTCCCGCGTCGGGATGCTGCTGTGCGACCCATGGCCGTGGTGGCAGATCTCGGGGATGGCAGGCGCCCAGGAATGCCTGATAGGGCGGGTAGCTGACGGCGTCGTCGAAGCTGCGCAGATTGGCCAGGAAGCGGCCGGTCAGATCGGCGTCACCGGCCAGCGTGCGCATCGGCTTGGACCCGTGCCGGGCCAGGCCGGGGGCGTGGGCCAGCACAAGGCTGGCCGCGCGAACGACCGCGTCAGGCACCGGTGGGCTCCTCTGCATCGACGTCGAAGATGGTCGGCTTCTCGACCGGCGTGGTGACCGCATCGAGCGCGCGCTGTACCAGCTGCCGTCGCCACGCACTCTCGGCGGGCGGCGACAAGCTCGGGTCGCCCGACGGGTAGGGAATGCCCCGGCCCGGCACGATTCGCGGCGCGCCGACCTGCTCGGCGATCGTCACGAGGTTGGTCACCAGGGCGGTGGGGATACCAGCGCGCTCCAGCTCCTTCGCAAGCGTTGACCCGCAACGCGTTCCGGTTCCTCAAGTGGCGGTGAGGATCGCGGCCTGCACGCCTGCCTTACGCAGCTCCGCGGCCCACTCGACGCCGAACCGCTGCGCGGCGGCCACTGGGGCGCCGTTGCCGACGGTGGTGAAGAACTCGCCGTGCAGCTGGCCGATCACCCCTTCGCGTTCCAGCGCTCGAGCGGCGTCCAGGGGCACCAGCCGGTGCGGGTCGGCGTTGGCCAGGGTGGTCGCGAAACCGCCGGCCACCGCCTCCCATGTCCCGGGGGTGAGCGCGGCCACGCCGTCGATCGGGTAACGCAGCCACCGGGTCGCCCGGGCGGATTCGAGCCGGTCCGGGTTGCCCAGCGGCACCAGCCCACCTTCGGTCACCAGCGCGATGCAAGAGTCGGCCACCTTGTCCACCGGCGGCGCCGGGGCGACGGTGTCGAACCCGCCGATCGGGACTTCGGTGGTCTCGCGGTCCCCGCCGAGCCGACGCAGCACCAGTTCCACTGCCCGGTACGCCGCGCGATGCTCGACCAGCCTGCCGATCCGGGCGAGCCCGGCGACTCGGCCGTCCTCCAAGGTCAGCGTGACGCCCGTGGCGAGCTTCGCGACCGCCGCGGCGACGCGCTGTAACGACGCCCGCATCTCCTTGGCGATCGGACCGGAGGCGACCACCGGCGCGGCGCCCGCGGCGCTGATGCCGGGGTTGTCCGGATGCATCGACGCCAGCGCGGGCAACCCGGCGGCAGCGGCAGCGGCCACCAGCCGGGCGCACACCAGCCCGTAGCGCCCGCTGCCGAAGGCGGGCCCGGCGACCAGTAGCTCAGCATCTGCCACGCGGGCCATCCCCAGCAGGTCCTGGGCCACCGCGGGGTCGGACGCCGCGAAGTCGTCGCCGCACACGACCGTGGCGACGATCTGGTGGGCATCACCCAGCAGTTGCTGCAGCAGGCGCCCTGGGCCCACCGGTCCTTCGAGCACCCGCGGCCCGAGGGCGGCGGCGTCTTCACCACCGAGCCCGGCGTAGAACTGGTTGATGTAGTGCACGAGCCGCATCAGGCCACCTCTTCTCGGGGTAGGTCAACCTTGCAGCAGCCAGCAAACTCCTCAGGGCCGCTCCAGTAACGCGGCAGTAGAAACCCCGGCCAACGGGGTCCGGTTCCGGGCGCGATGCGTAGCTGTGCCTGCACGACCGGGCTCCGCTCAGCCGGGGACGTCGGGTGACAGGTATCGGACACAGTGTAACCATGCGGCGACCTCGTTCGGTCCCTGTGACAGCCTGGTTGCTCATGGCATGGGACACCGGGCGGGCTATGATGCGCTGCGGCGAAACACGGGCTCTGGCGCACAGGAATGCCTAAGAACGTACGTGCATTGGTTTGCGAGTGATCGACGGGAGCAAGCATTTCTTGGTGTCGACACAGCCCCAAGAGCGCACGCACCGAACCAGCGGACTGATAGCTGCTATCCCACAAAACAACTGCTATCCCACAAAACAACGCAGAGGCCCCTGCCTAGGCAGGGGCCTCGCACTCCGCCGCCGAAGCGATGGAGGGGATACGTCTCTCAGTATAATTACTGCGTGCGCTATGCACATCAGGCCACCCCGTCCAGAGCGTGGTCGGGCACGTCCGGTCGGCAGGTCAGCCGCCCAGCACCCAGCGGGCTCAGTGCCCCCAGGATCATGGCGACCGGGACCTCGATCGCGGCGGTGGCCTCGGCGTCGATGATGCGCAGCCGCTGGCCCCCCAGCGCCCGTTCGACCGCAGGCAGCCATAGCCGTTGGTCGTAATTACCGGTGCTGACCACGGCACCGAGGCGGGGGCCCGCGACCAGCGGGGGTCCGGTGCCGTCGGGCCCGGACATCTCGGCGTAGAGGGCCACCGCCGTCAGACCCGCGGCCTCCAAGGCGTCGACCTTCATCGACAGGTCGTTGTCGGCGTTGCCCGCACCCTCCTTGGTCACGATCGCCGCGTCGAATCCGGCGGTGTGGCAGAGCCAGGCGGCGTGCTGGGAGACGTGCTCCTTGCCTGCCTGCTCCACCGGCTCGGGGCCCAGCACGACGCCTGCGAAGTGCAGATCCTGTCCGTCCCGCACCCGTAGCTCGGCGATCACCGGGTGGTTCTGGTGTAGATAGGTCGGGTTGCGCAGGGCCGGGTGGCCGTACTGGCCCGCGACCACCGCGCCGTCCTCGATCTCCGCGGGGTCGAACAAGGTCGGCAGGCTGCCCGCCATGCTACGCCCGTAGACGAAGACGTCCTTGAACGCGCCTTGGGTCTGCAAGTTGGTGATCACGCCCACCCGGGGCAGTCCGCCGGTCGGGCTGCCCGCCCGGTGCGGCGGCGCCAACTCCTCCACCGCGTCAGGGACGGCGGCGGCCGCCGCATCAGCCAAGTGCACGGCCAGTCGCAGCAGCCCACGGCGCACCGCCTGCTCAGCGTCCAGCAGAGCAGCACCCTCGGCGGGTTCGAACTCCACCACGACGTTGTGCGTCCGACTGAACGGCGAAAGCTGCGCGGCCGGGCCGGACATGTCGATCAGGCCCTCCTGATTGCGGGGCAGGTAGCCGGCGGCCAGCACGGCCGCACCCCGCAGCACGTGCGTGTCCGGCCCGCGCTTGCGGTTCACCGGCGCCAAGAAGCCGGGAAACATCCCGCCTCCCGTGATCTTGGAACTCGGCCCCTTGGATCGCGGCTCGACCACATCGAGCGGCGCGATGATCCGCACCGGTTCTCCCGGCGAGGCGAGCTGCGGACGGACCGACGCCAGCGCAGGATCGGCGAACAAGGCGGCGACCTGGTCCCGGGCGACCACCAGATGGTGCTGGTCGTAACGGGTGACGGCACCGAACTCGACTGAGTGAACCTCATGCACGATCCGCCGAAGCACCGACACCATCGGTCTCCCATCCGTCCGGCTGCGCGACCGGAATCCGACACATCGTAGCCGGATGGCTACCGATAGTTCGAGTGCCAGTTCAACACAAGGGATCGGAGACGACGTCGGAGTCGCCTACAGCAGACGACATACCGGCTCTTCGAAGTTAACCGGGATGTGTAGTCAATGGATCACTTTCCGTGGTCGTCGGGTGGTGCTGCCGGTAGCCGGAGCAGGGTGCCGTCCTTTGCCGGGCCCGGTTCTTCACCCCCGGTGCCCGCCACCCTTGACAGGACGGGGTTCTCACCGTCTGTTACCTCGGGGGTGAGGGGGTCGCGGCATGCGGACGTGCCACCCACGGCACCTGCCACCCCCCGGCGGCTCCCGGGGGGTGGCGAGGCCGGGCGGGGGGTGCCGCGCCCGGCGGTGTCACGATCGCCGTGCCGGAACAACCCGCCGCGCCCCGCGCCCCTCCCGGGTCCCCACCGGTGATCACGAACCAGCCCCAGGCCGCCCGGCAACCCTGGTGGCGGGCAACGGGAACCGGGGAACACCCCCACGCCCGGGGACCGCGGAACCCGCCACCGGACTCTGCTCGTCGATCTCCAGAGGAGCCTGGGGTGCCGTGGGTGGCACGTCCGCATGCCGCGACCCCACCGCCCCCGAGGTGACAGACGGTGATAAACCTGTGCTGTCAAGGGGGGGGGGCGAGGCCGGGCGGGGGGTGCCGCTCACGGCGGTGTCACGATCGCCGTGCCGGAGGAACCCGCCGCGCCCCGCGCCCCTCCCGGGTCCCCACCGGTGATCACGAACCAGCCCCGGGCCGCCCGGCAACCCTGGTGCCGGGCAACGGGAACCGGGGAACACCCCCACGCCCGGGGACCGCAGAACCCGCCACCGGACTCTGCTCGCCGATCTCCAGACGAGCCCTGGGGTGCCGTGGGTGGCACGTCCGCAGGCCGCGACCCCCTCACCCCCGAGGTAACAGACGGTGAGAACCCCGTCCTGTCAAGGGTGGCGGGCACCGGGGGGTGCAGAACCGGGCCCGGCGCAGGACGGCACCCTGCTCCGGCTACCGGCAGCACCACCCGGCGACCACGGAAAGTGATCCATTGACTGCACATCCCGGTTAACTTCGAAGAGCC
>JBQTGW010000250.1:0-1657 GCA_052390495.1 Pseudonocardiales bacterium | reverse complement strand
TCGAGGTCTGGCCCCACGGCGGCAACCCACCCACCCTGCGCTACCTGGTCCGGCTGGCCACCACCTACAGCCACGGCTGCACCGCCGCCCAGCTCGTCGACGCCGACGACCTGGAACACCTCAACCCCGCCGACCGGTGCCTGCTCACCACCGGCCACTCACCCGACGCGAGCAACGCCAGGGCACCGGAGCTCTTGGTGCCGACCACAGCGACGCGCCAAAACACGCAGGTCACCTTGATTCCGGCGGGTCAGTCGGCTAACGGACTCGTGGTCCCAACCGACTCCGCGGTGTGGGCGGTCGC
Organism: Pseudonocardiales bacterium; assembly: GCA_052390495.1. GTDB lineage: Bacteria > Actinomycetota > Actinomycetes > Mycobacteriales > Pseudonocardiaceae. Next base: position 1,353 of record JBQTGW010000250.1, on the reverse strand, counting down.
GCTGACGGTACAGCTTCCCGGTGAGCTTGCCCCGCTGCTGATGACCTGTTTGGAGTCACTGGCGGGTACTGATGGTGATGCGCTGTCGACGGCCCGTGGATGGGATCGCGTCTATCATCGGCTTGTTCAGTTCCTCTCGAGTTGGGCTCACACCATGAAGCGTCGTCTCGCGCTACGCGCCCTTGGCTGGGCGGCCACCGCCGCCTCTGTCGGCCATTTCCTTGATCCAGACGAGCAAGCGCGCGTCGCCGCAGTGTTCAGCAACCCGAGCCGAGTCGACGGCCAGACCATCGAACACATCGAAGCCGTGCTCTGGAGCTGCCGGATGCAGGAGGCCGCACTCGGCCCGCACGCCGTGCTCGACACCGTACTGGCCCAGCGAAATCTGGCCCATGCGCTGCTGCCAGACTGCCCGGCCGCGCTGCAGTCGCGGCTGCTCTCGGCCTTGAGCGGAGCCTCGCGTCAAGCCGGCTGGGTGTCGTTCGACCTCAACGACTTCTCCAGCGCGGGATCTCTCTACGAGAAAGCCCTGGGGCTAGCCGACCAGGCACAGGACATCGAGATGGGTGCGTTCGTGTTGTGCGAGATGAGCCATCTCGCCACCTGGAGAGGCCAGCCCCGAATCGGCGTCGACCATGCCATCGCCGCCGAGGCTCGGGCCAGCCGCACCGGTGACATGCGGTTGCGCGCCTATACCGCCGACGTCGCCGCGCGGGCGCACGCCGCCGCCGGGCAACGCGACGCCTGCCTGGCGGCCCTCGACGCCGCCCACACCGCACTCACGGCGGCCCCTGCTCACAAGACCCCACACCCTGTCCACCTTTACAACTATGACGAGGCGATACATACCTCAATTCGCGGTAAGTGCCACCTCGATCTGCACGACCCCCAGCGCGCCGCTGACTACGCGCAGCAATCGCTCAAGGGCCTGGACCCGTCACACGTCCGGAACATAGCATTCACGAACGCGGAGCTCGGAATAGCGTATGCCCAGTGCAGTGAGGTTGAGGAAGCGACGCGGCTGCTCGGTGACGCGGGCGAGATCGCGGTGTGGAACAACTGGGCAAGGCTGATCGGACTAGTGCAGCAAGGCCGCGCCAACCTGCAACCCTGGAAGGATTCCACCGCTGTCCGTGCACTTGACGACCGCTTGGCGTCCTGTGGCATGACGTGACCGGGATAGCTCAATCCTGATCGTGTGAAGCAAACGTACTGTAAGGCATAAGGTGCTTGGTATCATAGGATGAGTGCACCACCAAGAATGGTAGTCTATTGATCGCCAGCCAGCGAAAGAACGGAGCCACCGTCAGTGCGTGGTGTAGAGATTCTTGCCGAGGAGCGAGAAATCATCTC
>JBQTGW010000249.1:0-4506 GCA_052390495.1 Pseudonocardiales bacterium | reverse complement strand
CGCGATGCGCTGCGCTTGGCGCAGCAGTTGCTGGACCTGTACAAGCCCAAGGTCGCGATCGAGCACCCGGAGGCGCAGTACGCGCTGGCCCGGGAGTTCATCCCCGGCGAGCCGCTGTCGTCGGGGGCCTACCTGCGTCGCGGTTCGGTGGTCTGGGCTGCCTCCGCAGTACCCACCGCCACCGCGGAGGTAGGCGACCGGCGCGGCATCCTGCTCGGCGAGACGTGCACCGCCACCCGCCGCCCCGTCGCCTGGGACCCCTGGATGGCCCAGGAGATCCGGGACTCCTCCGGGCTGACCGCGATGGTCGCCGGACTCGGCGGCGGCAAATCGTTCCTCGGCGGCGGCATCGTCTACAAGACACTGCGGGCGGGGGCGTACTGGACCCTGCTGGATCCCTCGGGTCCGCTGACCAGACTGTGCGAACTGCCCGAACTGCGCCCCTACGCCCGCCCGATCAACCTGCTCAACGCCCAGCCCGGCATTCTCAACCCCTACCGGGTGGTCGCCGAGCCCGAGCTCGCGCACTTCCTCGATGACGAGGACCCCGAGCGGGCGTGGCGCCGGGAGAAGGCGCTGACCGCGGCCACCCGGCGCCGGCTGGTCCTCGATGTGCTCACCGGGGTGCTGCCCTTCGAGGTAGCCCGCATGGCGCAGACCCGTATTGTGCTGCTCCGCGCTGTGCGCACCGTGGGTGGGCGGCCTGATGCGCATCCTGGGCAGGTGTTCGAGGCCCTGCGCCGTGATCCTTCCGAGCACCATGAGCACGCTCTGGTGGTCGCGGATTTCCTTGACGAGATGAGTGAGCGGATGTCGCTGCTCATCCCCGAAGCGGGCGCGGACCCCTATACCGATGTGCGTGATGACCGGCTCACCGTCCTGACCATGTCCGGTCTGCCCCTGCCCAAGGACGGCGTCGGGCGGGAGCACTGGACTGATGCCGAGTCCCTCGGGGTGGAGCTGCTCAACCTCGCGGCCTGGCTGACCCAGCGCTCGATCTACGAACGTCCTCGCGACCAGCGCAAGGGAGTGTGGATCGACGAAGCGTTCTTCCTCTCCGAGGTCCCCACCGGCCGGGTGCTGATGAATCGCTTCGCCCGGGATTCGCGGAAGTGGAATGTGCGGGTGCTGCTCTCCTCGCAGATCCCGGCGGACTTCCTCAAGATCCAGGGCTTCGTCTCCCTGCTCGACTCGGTGTTCGTGGGGCGCCTGGACGATGAGCCCGCCCAAGCCGATGCGCTGCGGTTGCTCAAGGTGCCCATCGACGCCGGCTACGAGCAGGTGGTGGCCTCGCTGGGGCGTCGTCCCGGTGGCGAGCGGTTGGCCACCGAACGGGACCGGGCGCCTCGTCAGTTCATCTTCGGTGACGGTGCAGGCGGGGTGGAACGGGTCCGGGTGGACTTCTCCGGCCCTCACTTGGAGCATCTCTGCGCTGTGCTGGACACCACGCCGGATGCGCAGCGTCGGGACAACCAGGGCCGGGACAACCAGGGCCGGGACAACCATGCCGCCTCTGCGAACGCAGCTGATCGGCCCACCGCGGAAGAGCCGATTGTCAGGGCGAACGCGTGAGGTTCCTCGGGCCGGGGCGGCGTCGGCGAATCATGCTGCTGTTGGTTCTGGCGCTCCTGGGGACCCACGCCGTGCTGGGGGTACCCGCACTGGCCCAGATCCCCTTGGCCCAGATCCCCTTGGCCCAGATCCCCTTGGCGCAGCTTCCTGGGGTCGAGGACTGCAAGGAGGCGCCCAATCCCGAGCGGCCGGGGTCGGGGATGGTGGGGGCGCTCGATGCCACGCCGCTGGAAGCAGGCGCGCCCGGCAGTGTCTATCGGGAGGTCGGTTACGCCGGGCTGGTGTGGCATAACTACGACCTGGGGTGCGGCCCCTCTGGTGTTCGCAACCCAGAGGCGGTGATCGATACCTGGACCGGCAACCTGTTGTTCAATGTCGGCAAGGTGATCGTCGGAGCCTCCAACGGACTGCACTACGCGTTGGACGACGGCGGTCTGCTCGCCCCCCTGGATGACCTGATCGTCGCAGGTACAGCCGGGCTTTACAACAGTGTGTACGCCCCCTGGTTCGGGTTGATCGCGGTGTTGCTGGCGATCTTGATGTTCCGGTCGATCTGGCGTGGTGACCTGGCGACCGTGAGCAGGCGGGCAGCCTGGGCGCTGGCCGCGATCTGGTTCGCCGCGGCGACCTACCTCACCCCGGTGCTCTACACCCAGGTGCTCGACGACGTGCTGGTCGACGGCAGTAACCAGGTCCGTACCGGGTTTCTGCGGGAGGTCGGTGTCGATCAACGGGACGGGTTACCGACCCTGCTGCACGAACAGATCATTTACCGCAACTGGCTACGCGGGGAGTTCGGGTCCCCGGACGGGCCACAGGCCCAGCAGTTGGGACGCGACCTGGTGCGCGCGCAGGCCTTCACCAAGGAAGAGGTCGCCGCGGGGGCGGACGACCCGAGCTCTGGGGTCGCGGAGCGCAAGAAGCAGGAGTACGAGGCCATCGCCGCCCGGTCGGGCAGTGCTTACGGCTACTTCCAGGGGGTGGACGGCAGCCGGATCGGTGTCGGGTTCCTGGCCACCCTGCAGTCGGGCATGTTCGCGTTGTTCCAACTGCTCTCCCAGGCGGCCTTGCTGCTCGCCCAGATCGTGCTGCGGGTGGTCATCCTGCTTGGCCCCGTGATCGGCCTGGTCGCGATCGTGTACCACGATCTGCTGCGCGGCGTCGGTCGTGCGGTCGGTGCCGCCCTGCTCAACGTCATCCTGCTCTCCGCGCTGACCGCACTGCATGCCCTGGTCATGGTGTGGGTCTTCAACCCCGCCACCGGGATGTCCGTGCTGGCGCAGATGCTGCTCGCCGGGCTGATCACGGTGGTGTTGCTGATGGTGGCCCGCCCGGTTCGACGCATGTGGCAGATGGTGGAGCTTTCGGTCGGCGCGGTGGGCGGTGTGATGCCCGCCGCTCCACCGGGGGTGTTGAGCAGGTTGCGGCGACGCAGGGGGGAAACCGAACCCACCCCATCGGAGCAGTTCTGGGAGCAGACCCGGGACACCGACCAGGCCACACTCGCCGGGGACCCCACCCACCCCGACCGGGTCCGCCCGGAGGGGGGCGTACCGGTGGTGGTCACCGCGCAGCGGTTGGACCGCCCCGCAAGCGCACCGCAGACCGCGTCGACGCCCGGTGCGTTCGGTTCCAGCGTGCCGGGGCCTGGTGAAGCTGGGCGGGATGGCCCGGCGGAGCTGACCACCGCAGGCAGCCCTGGATCGAACGGTCGCCCAGCTCAGGTTCCCGCGCTGCCGCCCGGGTTCAGCTCGACTGCCAGCACTCGGAGCCGGGACTTCGAAGTGCCGCCAGTGCTCGCCCCGAACTGGGATCGGGCTGACGACGAGCCCATGTACGTGCCGTCAAAGTCCGCGACTCCGCGAAGCACTCCGCGTCGGGCCGAGCTGGAGGAAGTCGCGGGCCGCCCGGTGTGGGTGGTCTACCGGCCCTCGGCCGGGCTGGAGGTCAACGACAGTGAGTGACATCAGCCGGACGATGGACTGATCGGGGGAGGGCAGCGCAGTGCCGATTCGGACGCACCGCGGCCGCGCCGCGGTCTACCGCTCCTTCTGGGGCTGGCCGTTGCGTTCACCCAAGCATCTGGCAGGTGCGGTGCTGATGCTTGCCGCGGTCGCGGCGGGACTGGCGCTGGTGCTGCCCGGTGGGGGCAGCGGCCCGGCCACGGCGGTGCCCTCGAGCAGCGCGCGGGTCAACCCGTTCGACCCGACCTCCCGTGCGGCGGTGCCCAGAGCCGGTCCCGCCGAGACCAGCTCCTCGACTCCCTCGGCCCTGGCCGGCGTCGAGTTCCCGGTCGAGGTCCCCGCCGAGGCACTGGCTGTCGCGGAGGCCTGGGTGCGGGCGTTCCTGACCGTGCCCGAGGGCATCAGCTCGGAGCAGTGGGCCGAGCAGCTGCGTCCGTACACCACCGAGGAGAGCCTGGCCATCCTGCGCTCGGTCGACCCGGTGAACGTGCCGCAAGCCCAGGTCATCGGTAAGCCGCAGTCGGTCAGCTCGGGTGCGGGCAAGGCCGAGGTGGACGTACCCACCACAACGGTGGTGGTGCGGCTGCTGCTGGTCCCCACGCCCGCCGGGTGGCGGGTGGCCGGCTTCGAGCAGGCGGGGTGAGCCGTGCGGCGATGGCTGATCGGGCTGTTGGTGTTAGCCGCTTTCGGGAGTCTCATCGTGGTGGGGGCGATCTCCACCCTGCTCGGTGGGCTGATCAGTGGCGGGACGCTGGGAGTTCCGTGCGGACCGGTGCTGGCCGCCGCCGACCCACGGGAAGCCCCGCGGCTGGCCGTCACAGCCGACGATCTTGATGCGGAGCAGCGGCGCAACGTCGAGCTCATCATCGCGATCGGCAAGCAGCGCGGGCTACCTCCTCGGGCCTGGCAGATCGCCATCCAGGCCGGGATGACCGAGTCGCGGCTGCACAATCTCAACTACGGCGACCGG